>NZ_JAFNOO010000004.1:0-280152 GCF_026536185.1 Gilliamella sp. B2838 | reverse complement strand
AATAAGCATATATAATTAGTCCATAATCAAAATTTAAACGCATAAAAAAGCCCGCTAGCAATAGACGGGCTTTTTTGTTATGTGAAATATTTGCAAAATAGGATATTTGGCTAATTAAATTAATTTTGAATTTGAGTCGTTCGAAATAGGGTAATGCAAATATTTAGAGATTAATTAGGTAAATAATCAATAATATATTAAATTTTATTTGATAGTGTATTAATGCTCTTAAATGATACCAAACATCTTAATTCATCAAGAAAACAAGATAATCTTTTGCGTATCAATCTTATTATTTACCTTTTATCGATTTCTACTTGCTACAACAGTAGCAATGATTTTGATGTAAATTAGTCTAATTGACATTATAAAAATGTTTATTGGTAAATATTTTATAATTTTATCAATTTGTTATATGAAATTATTATTAAAAAAAGGAGGCGGCAACTATTTTTGATATTGCATGATTAGAAAATAGTAAAATATTAGGGATATTGGGTTCAATCGTTTATTACTCATTAAAATTAAATAATTTGTCTAATAATGACAAGATAAAGATTAAGAAATTCATAGTATTATGCATTATTTCTAATACATGTTCTTTTCAATAAAATTAACCTATCACATTGTTTTTATTCATTATCTTTCCTATTTTAAATAAACAAAATCAGCGGTTAAATTCAATTACCGTTGTTAACTTATATAAAGATTTATTATGCCTATAAAAGATCCTAACAACATTAATTGGTATGTTGTCATTTATTTAATGATTGTCACCTTATTGGGCTCATTAGCGAGTTATTGCTATCACGTGCTCAATGGCAACAAATTCAATGTCTGGGTGTTATTTGCACAAATATTTATTTCAATATTTGCCGGTCTATTGGTTGTACTGGGCGCAAGTTATTTCAACTGGGAATTTGAATTAGCAGGAGGCGTAGCTGGTCTAGCTGGTTGGTCTGGTGCAACCCTAATAAAAATACTCGAAGAAAAACTGTTAAAAAAAGCTAAAGGAGAATAACCGTGAAACTTACAGCAAACTTTAAATTAGAGGAATTTACTAACTCTCTATTAGCCAGCAGATTAAAGATAGATAATAGCGTGCCTACAGAGTTGATGCCTAATATTAAATTCACCGCTGCAAAGTTGGAATTAGTCAGACAAGCTTTAGGAAAGCCCATTATTATCACTTCTGGTTATCGTTGCCCTGCGCTAAATGCGCGTGTTGGTGGAGTCGCAACCAGTGCCCACACGCTAGGATTAGCCGTCGATTTTCATTCGTCTTTTGGTACACCTAAAGAAATTTGTCAACGATTAATCGATGCAAGAGTTGAATTTGATAAGCTTATTCAAGAACATAATCAATGGGTGCACATAAGTTTTAGTCCTACATCTAACCGTCAACAGGTGTTAACCGCGATAAAAAACAGTGGGAAAACAACATATGTAAATGGGTTAATCTAGTTACTACTCTTACTTTAACCTTATCAATTTTGCTCAGTGCTTAAATGAATTTTGTTAACAATAGATGTTGGTTATGTCTAGCAACTACAAAATTTTTTGAATGGAATCAATTAGTTTATTAATCAAGGGAAAGATAAGCCTGATACGCTGGTAAAACAAATAAGTATCGATATTTTACAAGACATCGTCTTCTACCCCCTTCGAATAACTCATCTCAAATTTCTTGAATTAGAAAATCATCAGACAGATTTTAGTCGACAATTTGAGTCCAATTGGCACGTATCATCTGATACTACAGAAGTAGAATTAGTTGATAGAGAAAATGTCAATTACATTGATTCTACTAACACTTCAAAATACTGCATGGCACAAATAAAAATATGTTTTGTGATGTGCAATTCATTTATATCACTAATCACATTCAAAATATTACTCGATTGGAATTTGATAATGTAAGACATACACCAAACAAAACGATCATAAAAGCAATATTGAAAGCATAGATATATTCTAATAATAAACTTAGTAAAGAGGTAAAAATTGATTTTGCCTATTTCGGCACGGCTTGAATCATATCTTGAAATAGTTGCAAAACAAGTACAATTATCCATTTTTGATAAAAATGTTACTATTCAACAGAACGATAATGCTTATTTAAGATCAACTTTATTACCAGCGATCACAACCTGTTTCGATTTGGACAGTGAATCAAGAGTTTATTAAGGTGTTTATCAGTACCAATCAATACGGGCAAATCAGATGCTTTGCGTATATGTGATGCGATTATTGCTCACTTCCCACTTAATTTAGAGTTAAAAAAAGACAATTTTGCGCTTTATATTAATTTTGTACCAAGTGCTTATCCTACTATAACGGATAAAACCACTTACACTATTCCCGTCAGTATGAATTATCTTGCTGACACTTTAATGTAATAAAATAAAGGAGTTAACACATGGGTTTTGCTTTACCTAATGGTGCACGAGTTTACGTGCAAAAATCAAAAGATGCTAAGCTTGATTTTAATCTAATTACTAACGATAAAGAGGCTGTCGTGACATTAAAAGCTGGGCATGGACTTAATGTTGATGACGAAGTTGTTATTGCTTCGTCTTGGAATAAACTAAATAATGTTGTGGCACGAATTGTACGTGTTAATAATACCGATGTCACTTTAGGTAATATTAACACAAGTAATGTTAATGTATTCCCAGCTAACGAAGGCTTTGGTAGTCTTACTAAAATTACCGATTGGGAACGATTGCCACAAATTAAAGAAGTAGCCAGCGAGGGCGGTGAACAACAATTTGTACAAATTCAATTTTTAGAAGATGAAACAGAACGTCAATTACCGACGATAAAATCAGCTAAAACCAAAACTTTTACCATTGCTCATGATAGCTCATTACCGATTTATCCTTTACTACAAAGCTTAGATCAAACCAATGAAGTTGTGGCTATGAAAATGTATGTACCAAAAGCGAATGAAACACGTTATGACGCGGTGCGGGTTTCATTTGATCCAACACCAGAAACCACAATTAACGAAGTTGAAACAGTAAAAATTAGTACCACTGTTGAATCACCCGCTATTACATTTTATAAAGATAAATAAGGTGAATGGTCAATGGCAAAATTTAAATTAATTGCAGATCCCACTTTTAAATGCAAAGTGTTAATTGCTCGGCCTGGCCAAGAAGACGGATCAGTTGAGTTTACTTTCAAACATTATCCAGTCAATGAGCTTGCTAAATTTGAAGATGAACTGAAAAATAATGGTGTTATTGATTTTATCATGAAAATTGTCGCTGGTTGGAGTTTAAATGATGAATTTAATCAAGACAATATGCAAATTTTATTAAATAACTATCCATCTGCTTCACAAGCAATTACAACAACTTACTATAAAGAATTATTTGGTCAACGCGAAAAAAACTAATTGAGCTTGTCACTGCGTTATATACGCCTGAACCTTCTCAAGATGAATTAGCTGCTTTTGGTTTGTCTGAGGATGATTATGATGGCGAATTTATAGAGATATGGCAGGATAATTTAGATTCATTTCGATTATTTAAAGCCATGTCAACGCAATGGCGTACAAGCATGAGTGGACTAATCGGGCTTGATTATAATTGCCTTCCTTGGGTGATGAAAGTGAATAATATTTTAGAAAGCGAAACGATTTTTCACGATATTCAACTAATGGAAAGCCAAGCCTTAAAAATAATTCATAAAACCAAATAACCGACGAAAGTCGGTTATCTAACACTTGTTATTTTTAATCTAAATAAGATAAGCGATAAGTCACATCTATTTATTCATAAATGAGCAATAGAAAAACGAATCGAAACGGATTTATTACCAATAAAAAATAGCATAATAAATTAATTTATTGATATCAAACAAATAAAGATTGTGATAACAAAATTGAAATAATCATTTTAAAACAGCCTAGTGAAGGTGCGCAAACAAAAGTTATTGATTAATTTGCAATTTGTAAAATTGCAATAAACAATCAAATCTAAATTACAAATAGCAAAGTAAGCATACATAATAGAGCCATTAATGAATCAATCCATTTATTAGATTTATAGAAAATTAAGTTAGTTAAGGAAATAGAGATGAACAGAAATATTATTATTGCCGAATCAGATTTTGATAAGTTATATGCAAAATTAAGTCATATCACCGCTATATCTGAGTTATTAATTAGTGATATGGGCAATTCGCATTGGGCCGATGAGACTGTGCTAAATAGCATTTCAGCGATTTCAACCATATCAAATGAAATGCAAGATATAATAACCAAAAGACAAGAAATAAAGTAAGCACTATTATTGTTGGTAATAAATTCTTTAAATAATATTTAGCAACAGATTTAATTTAAGATTGGCTTCTCTATTTTAGTAGAACAACTTATTACTTAATAAACTCGCTTTGGCGGGTTTTTTTATGCCTGGAGAGTATTATGGCAGAACAAATTACATCGCTAACGTTAAAAATTAATGTTAAAAGCGTTACAGAAGTAAATAAACAGCTTGATTTTTTTGTAAAAAAATCAAAGGAATCGGCTGCGGCAATAAATACACTAGGTTCATCGACTGAAAAAAATCTAAGATTTTCTGAGAAGTATACACAATTACTTGTAAAAAATATTAAAGCGATAGAATTAAATTCTAAAGTACTAGAAAAACAAAATAAAGAATTAATGATTCTATCAAAAGTTATTTCTCCAGTTAATGATGAATTATATAATCTTCTTTTAACTCAAAATAGGTTATCTAGAAATAATGGATCAGATTTTTTTGATGCTCACTCATTGAAATTTTATGATGAAATGATCGAGAGTTCTCAAAATAGTTTATTAGAACTGATTGAAATACAGAAGGATTTTTCTGCTTCAAATGATCAAATGAAAATAACACTTAGTTCGCTTTCTGATCAAATAAAAGAGTTATCGGAACAATCACAAAAAAGTAAAAATCCTCTTTTATCATTTGCTGAATATGGAGTTGAAATTGGGGCTCTATTTAAAAATCCGATAGCAAGTATAGTAGGAACAATAGCTGAAATTGGAATTGTTGTTGGTAATGATTTGATTTCCTATTTTTCTAAATCGACAACAGCAACAGAAACACTAAGAAAAGCGCAAGAAAGTTTATATAATGTAATAAAAATTAATCATGACGGCATTGCTTCTTTCACAAATGAGATAATTAAATTAAATAAAATCAATCCTAAATTAGCGCAAGCAACAGTTGAAGTCGCTAAGCAAGATGCTAATCAGACTCTTAGTTCATTAAAAGAAACGCTAAAACAATATTTTGCTAAAGATAACGTAAATATTTTTAATGATATGGATTTTATTAAAAAAAATCAGCAAAATCCTGGTGGGAGTTATAAATCTGGAAGTTCTATTATTGATGAAGAAAATAGACAACAAGTACAAGAAGAGATAGAACGTAGAAAACAAAAAATTGAAAATGAAGCACAAATTTTAGCGAAAAAATTTAATACAGAAAAGCAATTAATATTAGAAATCTATCAAAAAATATTTGATATTTTATCTACAAAAGATTCAGCTTCATCCTCAAAAAAATTAAATGATTTAGCTGTATTTGTGTCAGATTTAAAATTCAAAGCAGGAGAGGAAGATGACTCATTAAATGATCTTATCAAATTATTAAATGGCTTGGTTGTTAAATCTCATGATGCTGTTGTAAGTTTAAACACTTTAAATGACTATAATGGAAACCCAAACCCAAACCCAAACCCAAACCCAAACCCAAACCCAAACCCAAACCCAACAAATAATAACATTAATTCTTTCAATTATACGCCAAAGCACAATTTATTAGAATCTAATAGAGAAGTTGAAAAAAGCTTACAGATTCAATTGCTTTCTTTAAAAGAGCAAAATACAACAGTACAAAATATCACGGCTGAACGAAAAAAATACTTAGAATTTCAAGCTCAAATTAAAATGCTTGAAGAAGAAACAGATAAAAGCAAATTAACGGCTGAAGAACGTTATTTGTTGGCTAATAAATTATCTCTAAGTTTGCAGTATGAAAAAAATGCAGCTATAGCAGAAGAAATTAATGCGCTTAACAAAGCACAACAAATAAAAGAAAATATTTCTGAAACTATATCCCAGTATAAAAATAGTATTACTGATAAAAAAGCAACTTTTGGCATGAGCTCGGCTGAAAGTGCCCATTATTCTGAGAGGATTGAACTAGAAAGAAGAAAAGAAAAAGATTTAGATCCTAGTAATCATCTCACATCAGAAGATATTGTTAGCATCACTCAAGATTACATATCAGCAGCCAATCTTTTAGAACAACGTTATGCCTTAGACGATACACAGAAAAGTGATTGGATTATGGGATTAAAAACTGGTTTAAAAGAATTTGCAGAAACCTCTTCAGACGTATTTAGCGCAGCCAAAGGGTTTGCACAAAATACCATGGGCTCTATGGCAAATATGATGACTCAATTAGTGACTACAGGAAAAGCCAATTTTAACGAGTTTGCCCGTTCTATCTTAATTAATATTATTGAAATTATTAATAAGCTAATACTAGCCCAAGTAATTCAAACAGCTTTAGGGTGGATGGGGTTTGGTGGTGGATCAAGTAAAGCGACAGGGGGACTTCAAGATGCCTACAGTGGCGGCGAAATTCGTGGTTATGCAATGGGTGGTAATGTTGGATATGCGTTAAACCCAGGGGGCTTTACCGGTCGAGGTAATAAATATCAACCAGCCGGTATTGTTCACAAAGGTGAATTTGTTTTCACTAAAGAAGCAACCAAACGTATAGGGGTAAATACACTTTATGCATTAATGAATGATAAAAAACAAGAGTATGCTAATGGTGGATATGTCGATGTTGGTCAGGCTTCACCCATTGCTTTTACTCGTCAATCGAATCAATCAACAAGTGCTGTAAATGTATCGGCAAATATTGCTGTTAATATGTCCTCAGAAAACAACTCAGCAACAACTACAACAAATAATATTGATGCAAAAGCTGTTGAGGCTCAAGTTGGTGCCGTTATACAGCAACGCATGAATGAGATGATGAAAAAACTTGTTTCACCTGGTGGTGACTTATATAACGTGATGCATGCAAGGTAAGTGATTGGAGAGGTTATGGCAGTAGATAAATTTCAATGGAAAACAATGGGAAATCCAAAAGTTTCGGATCTATCCAATATTAATGAAATTAGTTTTGGTGATGGTTATACACAATTATCAAGCACCGGTATTAATAGTACTACAGAAGAGTGGCAATTGACTTATATGGGGCAACAAAGCGAAGTTAAACAAGTTCGCGCTTTTTTAAATTCTCATATTATAAAATCTTTCAAATGGACTAATCCCTATGGTGAAGAAAAGTTATACCGAGTCGTTAATAAATCTATTGAATCAGAATTTATGGGGGGTAATGTTGTTTCACTATCATTTAAATTTATTCAGGCTTATGCACCATAAATTATTATTACCTATTCAATTAACCACCTTTAGGTGGTTTTTTTATGTCTGGAGAACATAAATGCCAATAACACAGGACTTACAAGCACTTGAAGGCAACGAGCTAATTCAACTTATTGAACTTGATGGTACAAAATTTGGATTAGATGAAGTCCTTCGCTTTCATGCGCATAATGTCTCATCAGAGGGTTGGGCCTCTTTTGTTGTTGATAATTTACCTTCTATTAAATGGCAAGGAAAAGAATACTTACCTTATCCTTACGAACTAAAAGGTCTTGAGTTGAGTAGCACAGGCGCCCAACCAACACCAACGTTATCAGTTGGCAATATTGAAGGAAAAGTGACAAGGCTTTGCTTGGATTATGCAGATTTAGTTCAAGCAAAAATCAAAATCCATACCACAATGGCTAAGTATCTGGATGCGGCCAACTGGATTAATGGTAATCCAAATGCAGATCCAGCTCAAGAACGCGTACAACTATTTTATGTAAATAGCAAAAAAACAGAAACCAAAACTATGGTTGAATTTGAGTTGTGTTCACCTTTTGATATCCAAAATCTACAGCTACCAACAAGGCAAATTACCACTGTTTGCACTTGGTGTATGCGTGGCTGGTATCGAAGTGGTACTGGTTGTGATTATGCTGGTAATAAATATTTCACCAAAACTGGTGATCCAACGGATGATCCTGCAAAAGATGTATGCGGTGGACTTTTAAAAGATTGTAAAGCAAGGCATGGTAATGCTTCGCTTCCTTTTGGTGGTTTTCCAGCAGCTAATTTACAGAGTAAGTAATATGAGACAAAAATTATTAGATGCCATAAAAAATCATGCAGAGAGTCAATACCCAAATGAAGCCTGTGGATTGATTATTGATACGGGTAAGTCGCAAAAATATGTTCCTTGTCAGAATATTTCTGATAATCCTAAAGAGCATTTTTTGATTGCAGCTGACGAACAGTTACAAGCCGAAAAGTTGGGCGAAATTATCATGATTATTCACTCTCATCCTGATGTTGTATCACTAGTGCCATCTGAATTTGACCGTATTCAATGTGATCATTCAGGTATTGAGTGGGGCATTATATCTGTACCCGATGGTGATTTTTGCACAATATCGCCACGCGTAAATCGAGATTATACCGGACGCCAATGGCTACTTGGGCATGCTGATTGTTGGTCACTGATTATGGATTATTATCAGCGAGAATATAATATTGATTTAAATAATTATTCGGTTCCAAGGCAGTGGTGGGAAAGCGGAACAGAACATCTTTATGATGATAATTGGCAAGCTGAAGGATTTGTTGCAGTCAACATCACTGAAATGCAAGTTGGCGATATCATCATGATGCGTATTGGTGCGCAAGTGACCAATCATGCTGCTATTTATGTTGGTGACAATCTTATTTTACATCATTTATACGGTCAACTATCGACTCGTACACCTTACGGTAAATATTTTCGAGATAGAACAGTTCGCATAGTACGACATAAGGAGTTATTTCATGCTCAGTAATTTAACACTAAAAGGTGCAATGGCTAAGCAGTTTGGTAAAAATCATCAATATGATGTACAAAATCTTAAAGAACTATTACGCGCACTATGTGCAACGATTAAAGGATTTGAAAAGTACATGTGTTCAGCACATTTAAAAGGTATTAAGTTCGCTTTTTTTGTTGATGGCAAAAATATTGGTATTGATGAGTTTGATATTAATGCGAATGGCAAAAACTATACGATTATGCCAGTCACACAAGGTGCAAAAAGTGGAGGCATGTTTCAAATTATTATTGGTGCAGTTGCATTAGTTGCCGCTTTTTTTACAGCAGGGGCAACATTAGCTCAGTGGGGAACTCTCTTGACGGCTAGTACGATGAGCGCAACATCTATTTTAACAGGAATTGGTATTAGCATGATGTTGGGGGGCGTGGTTCAACTACTGACTCCACAGCCTAAATTTAATGCAGGTAAATCATCGAGTGCCGAAAATAAACCTAATTATGGATTTGGTGGGCCAGTGAATACTAATGCTGTTGGCTATCCTGTGCCTGTTTTGCTTGGTGAACGTGAAATTGGTGGCGCGGTAATTAATGCCGGTATTTATTCAGAAGACCAACAGTAGGTGAGTTATGCAATTGATAGAAGGGCAAAAAGGCGGAAGTAAAAAACAACATACGCCATATGAACAACCTGATAATTTACTGTCAAACGCCAAACTTAAGTTGTTATTAGCGTTAAGCGAAGGTGAAATTCAGGGACATTTAACAGAGCAAGACATTTTTATTGATAACACTCCGCTGGCCAATTTAGATGGTTCTCGTAACTTCAAAGGCGTCAATTGGGAATTTCGCAATGGCTCGCAGACGCAAGACTATATTCAAGGTATACCCGAAATTAGTAATGAATTGCGAGCTGGTTTCACAGTTAAAGCTGATAAACCGTGGGTGCGTGCATTTTCGAATTTAGATCTGGATGCAGTTCGTATTAAATTGAGTTTACCGGCTCACGTTGAGTATAAGGATAATGGTGACTCAGTTGGTACAGTTACCAAATATGTTATCGAATTATCAACTGATGGTGGTGCTTTTCAAACGGTGATAAATGGGACGTTTCAGGGTAAAACCACTTCAGAATATCAGCGTGATCACCGGATTAATCTACCGAAAGCTATTGATGGTTGGGCTATACGAGTAAGACGATTCACTCCTGATTCAAAATCGAGTAAATTGGTTAATACATTTGGCGTGTCATCCTATGCTGAAATAATTGATAGCAAATTACGTTACCCAAATACCGCCTTGCTTTATATCGAATTAGATGCGAGTCAATTTAATGGTTCAATACCTAAAATTAGTTGTAAAGTTAAAGGTAAAGTTGTCCAAGTTCCTGATAATTACGATCCAGTGAGTCGAACATACATTGGCACATGGACAGGTGGTTTTAAAATGGCTTATACCAACAACCCTGCTTGGCTTGCCTATTACTTAATGCGTGATGAAATAGCCGGAATGGGGTTAAGAATTGATGCCAGCATGCTTGATAAATGGTCTATCTATCAACTGGGTCAGTATTGTGATCAGATGGTATCTGATGGGCGAGGCGGAAAAGAACCACGTTTTGTTTGTAATGAATATATACAAAGTCAGGAAGAAGCCTATACTGTTTTAAAAGATCTGGTGGCTTCATTTCGTGGCATACTATTTTGGGGTAACGATCAAATCTGTCTAACGGCGGATATGCCACAAGATGAACCTGATTTTATTTACCATCCTTCAAATGTTGTTGGTGATTTTACCTATTCAAGTGGTTCATATAAAAATCGCTATACATCATGTTTAGTGGCCTATTCAGATCCGAATAACCATTACTGTGACGATGTTGAACCCGTATGGGATTATGACTTGATGCGTCGTTATGATGTTAATGTCATGAAGTTAACCGCTATAGGCTGTACATCGCAAGCCGAAGCCCAAAGGCGTGGACGATGGGCTTTGCTTTCAAATGCGAAAGATGAAGTGGTTACGTTTACCGTCGGATTAGACGGTTATATTCCTTTACCAGCCAGAATTATTGGTATCGCTGATCCCTCACGTTCAGGTAAAGAAAACGGCGGACGAATACAATCAGTTACTGGTCGAAAAATCACACTTGATAGAAAGATAGATTATCAAGCCGGAGATCGTTTAGTGATTAATTTGCCCGATGGTACCGCGCAAAGTCGAACAATTAGATCAATTAGTGAAGATCGGCAAACAATTACGGTGACTGCAAACTATAAAATAACACCTGTCGCTGGAGCAATCTGGTGTATTGACAGTGATAATGTTGCTATTCAATATTTTCGGGTTACCTCAATATCGGCAAGTGAAAATGGTAAATTCAACATTACTGCTGTGGAGCATGCCCCCAATAAATTCAACTACATTGATAATGGAATCCGAATTGAGCCTAAGCCAATTACTGTGGTACCGCCGACAGCGGTATCATCGCCAAAAAATATTAGTGTTTTTGAAAGTAGCTATATCTCACAAGGACTGTCTATTTCGTGTTTGAATGCTCAGTGGGATGCGGCTGAAGGTGCAACAAATTATATTGCCCAATGGCGAAAAGATAATTCATCTTGGAATAATATTGGCAAAACTAATGGAACTAATTTTTCCATTGAAGGTGTATATTCTGGTACATATGATGTGCGTGTTCGCGCTGTTAATGCACTTGATACATCATCACCTTGGGCATATTCACAATCAAAATTCATTAAAGGCAAAGTTGGAACACCTGAAAAACCTGTCGGCTTTAGCGCAAGTGATGATGTGATATTAGGTATAGATTTAACTTGGTCCTTTCCTAAAGGTGCGGGCGATACCAGCCATACCGAAATTCAATATTCCAACAATGAAAATGAAGAAGATGCAAGATTACTTTCTAATGTCAGTTATCCTAGTTGCAGCTATTCACAAATGGGACTTGCAATTGGTCAAACCTTTTTCTATCGTGCTCGTTTAGTTGATAAAATTGGTAATGTGAGTGATTGGACCGATTGGGTGCAAGGTATTTCCAGTACCAATACCAATGACTTAACCGATCATATTTTTGAGGAAATAAAAGAGACTGACGCATGGAACTCATTAGTAGAACAAACAAATAATAACACCAGCTCAATCACAGACCATACTACTATGCTGGCTGAAAATACACGTTTATCAATCGAAAATGCTAAGTCCATTATTGAAAACGCTTTAGCAAATGATGTTGATTCTCAAAGGTGGCGAAAAGAAATCGGTAATGCTCATGCTGAAATAAAAGAAACGAAAGCTTTGATTGTAAATGAAAGTGAGGCAACCGCAGTTAAATTGACCGAAATCTCATCAAATTTAAATGGCGCGAACGCTTCTATCAATGAACTTAAACAAACGACAGTAAAACAAGGTGAATCGATTGAGTCTCAAAGTAACATTCTAACGCAATTATCATCATCAATAGATAGTGTAAATAATAGTGTTAAAAATAATGCAACAGCCATTAATCAAATGGAAACAACAGTTACTCAACAAGGTAATGTAATTACTTCACAGGCTAATAGTATTAGCTCAATTAATACCCATATCGGTAATGTGTCTGCGCAAGTTAATGATGTGTCAAAAGCCATCCAAGACACCAATGGTAAATTATCTGCCTACCGCACAATGAAAGTGGAGGTTGATAATAATGGCAGGCAATATGTTGCGGGGATGACTATGGGCGTTGAAAATACCGATGTAGGTATGCAGTCAAATGTTATTTTCCTTGCTGATAAATTGATGGTCATGAATCAAGCTAATGGTACACCAGTACCCGCTTTCATCGTCAAGGATGGTTTTGTCATCATGAATGATGCAATCATAGGTAACTCAACTCTAAATTTTGCAAAAATATCAGATACTATACAATCAGAAAACTATATACCAGGTAAGTCTGGGTGGAGGTTATTTAAGGATGGTACTTTTGAAATAAATAGTTCATTTTATAATGAGGGTCGAATTGTACTCAATGGTGAAGGTTTAAAAGTTTTCGATGAAACAGGTGCTTTAGTTGTTCAAATCGGTAATTTGGAGGTGTAATGTCATTTGGAATTAAAGTTTTCACAAAAACGGGTACGGCATATAAATTAGATAGCAAGTGTACGACAATGTGTATTTCAGGCGCGTTAGGTTCAAATGTATATCCGCAAACAGGATTGTATGTACCTGAGGGATATGATTATTATGCTCATTTGTCAGAGCCGTGTGGGTTTTGGTCTTTTGGTACTGATTCAACAGGGGCAACATTTATTGATGCATCAAGTGATCCTATTGCTTATTTAGATCAAAATCGTCAATTATGTTTCAAGAATGGTGAATACGGGAGAAATTCTTGGTCGAAGTATCCTGATGAAGTATATTTAGACCAAAATCAACAGCTTGTTCTTTTGACGTGGCCGAAATCCATTAAAGCTAATGGTCACGGCATTTTATTTAATGGTGTTAGTTCTTTTTTTCAAATTAATCAGTATAGTAATTTTACTAATGTAATATGGAAAGGAGATATAGAAATCAGCAATCAAGGATGGAGAGTTAGCGATATAGATCCGTCATTATCAAATTATAATTCATTTGTATTTTTTTATTGCGACGATCCAACCATTTCAATTGGTAAAGATTTTGAGCACAGATATTATGACGTTTTTGGTTATGTTCCTTACGATCATAATGGGCATGTAAGTAATCGAACAATTAAAGTTAAAGTTGTCATTTTTGGTGTCGGTCACATAAAAACATCAAAATTTGGCTTGCGAATATATAAGAATAAAAATGTTGTATATGATTCTTGTAATGAAATCTTCATTAATCCGGTGTTAACAAGTTTTGAAAGATACTCACTTGGTCAATGGCAGTCAATAAATGGTATTAAACGCCCGATGCACGCAACGGTTTCAGTCGGAGCTAGTTTTTTTAATGGCAACAAAAATCAAAATTGGGTTTGCGACATCGGCGTAAGATCAAATGGTTATCAACTCTCTACGTCAGAGCAACGAATACATAAAGTTTTTTGGTTTGAATCTGAATTGAGTTATGGGTTCTATATTTCTGCGCAAAAGGTCCTAGTTTTAGACGCTGAAAATTATTTCAATTTTTGAGGTTAACAATGAAAAGATTAATAATTCTATCTGTAATATTATTTTCGTCTTTATCTTTTGCAAATTATTCAAGTTGTAGAGCTATTTATCAAGAAAACTCATTGGGTAATGCAATAAATGGATTTGATATCATCAAGATAAAAAAAATTAATGATAATCACTATGATTTGAGTTTGAACGTTGATGGAACTATACGTTAGATACTCGATAATTTTTCCACCCATATATTAATTATATGTGAGGAGCTCAAATACAAATAAAAAGGGATAACTCAAAAAAATTATTTAAATTATAAATTAAAACCGGAAAATATAAACGCTCTCGTAGCGTTTTTTTATGTCTAAAATTCGAGGAATACTATGTCTTGGTACAAAACAGGTACGATCAATGTAACAAAAGGCAGTAACATCGTGACAGGGATTGGCACTAAATGGGCTAATCCGTTGTTGGGTATTTCTGCTGGTAGAATGTTATTGCTACAATCATCAAATCAAATTGAAATCTATGAAATAGCATCCGTACAATCTGATACGCAATTAATGTTGGCAGATGATTATCGTGGTGAAAGTAAAACAGGGGGTATATATCAAATCCCTACATCACCAACGGTTTCAATTGAAAGTTTAGCATTACGCATCTCTGAAATGTTAAATTATTATCAAACACAACTTAATGCTTGGCAGACAATATTAACAGGTGATGGTAAAGTTACATTGACAGCACCTGATGGAAGCGTTGTTACAATAATTTCGCAATACTCTATTCAACAAGAACTTATTAAGCTTATTGAAGAAAGTAAAGTTTATGTTAGTGAGTCAGCAAAAAATGCAAGTAACGCTCAAAAGGCAAGTACATCAGCAACAGATAGCGCTAATGCAGCCAAAACAAGTGCTGATTCAGCTAATAAATCAGCAACAGCAGCGAGCGTATCAGCTAAAAACGCTAGCGATAGCGCTAATTCAATTAAAACATCCGAAACTAATGCTAAAACATCAGCGAATGCAGCGGCTAAATCAGCAGATGATGCGAAAAGCTGGGCTTCAACAGTAGATACATCGACATTTGTGAAAAAAAACGGAGATACAGTTACAGGTCAACTTACCCTTAAATACAAAGCGTGCGGTATCAAATTCAATTATGAAAATCCTGATAATGTTACAGTAATTCGCCCAATTGGAGACAATTTCTCATTTCTTTTTTATGATGCAGAAAAAAAGAATTGGTTTACAAAGCTTAGATATGCTAAAGATGGTAATGCGTGGAAATTTGATAATATTGATGATGTTACTATTAACGGCAAATCCGCATTAAAAGCAGGCGATTATGGTATCGGCGGTCAAACGGGTGCTGCTGTCAATAATTTTGATGAACGCTTGGTGGGAGGGTTTTATCAATGTAGGTCATCCAATTTTCCTAATTTGCCACTTAACGGGAGGGATGATTCGGCAACATTGCTTGCGTATCCTAGTAACAGCGAGCATTGGAAAGTCGAACAATTAGCTGTAGTTAATAACAAGACCCCTCGCATTTATTATCGCACAGATTCAAAAGATGATGGTAAGCAAAATTGGTATGAAGCAATAACAACGGCGAATGCTTCTGCCGATATTGTGGGAGCTATTCCAGCAGTTAAAACAGTTGTTAATAATACACCTACTTATATGGTAGGTAGCCATGTAGTATTCAAAGATGCTATTGGTGACCAACGTTTAATGCCGTTTCGACGTGATGAATTACCATTTGGTTGGTATTTCCGAAATGGCGATAATTACTTATTAAGTTCACCGCAAGGGCAGGTTTTAAATGGTTTATCCATTAATTATAAAAACGACCATCGTATTACGATTAAAACTATAAATGGACAACAATATATTAATGTGCCAACGGCATTTTCAGCCGATGGGCGTGGTTTTTTTGAGCGAGCCGTTGATGGAGCTACCCGACAAGTAGGTAGTGTTGAAGATGATGCTATCAGAGAAATTTGGGGACATTTCGACACTGGTGTTGTAACTAATCATTATAAATACGCACAAGGTGTATTTTCTGGGGTGGATGCAGTGAATCCAGAAAATGGTGGTGCATTTGCAAGTATGCAAGCCAAGACATACGGATATAATTTCAATGCATCACGAGTTGTACCAACAGCAAATGAAAATCGCCCACTTAATATTGGTATGACACCTGTAATTTACCTTGGAGTTTGATATGATTAATTATTATTATGATAATACAGCTGAACTTAAACCGTACACACATCAATTAGAGGCTAACGACGACACAATGCCACCTGACAATGCGTTACGGATTGCTCCTGAATTTAAAGATGGGTTTTGTCCGTGTGAGCAAGATGGTAAATGGGTTTTAGTCAAAGATAACCGCGAAAAAACAGCCTTTAATATTGAAACAAAGGAAGCTATTAAAATTGACTACCTTGGAGAACTTAAAGCAGGATTTACGTTACTTGAGCCATTCGAATTTTGTAAATGGAACGGAAAAAAATGGGTAAAAGATAAAGTGGCCGAAAATAACGCTACCATTGAACAAAATCAAGTTATGAAAAATTCATTAATAAATCAAGCCAACGAAAAAATAGCGTTGCTTCAAGATATTGTCGATTTAGATATGCAAGAATCTAATGAAGAGGAACAGCTAAAACAATGGAAAAAATATCGTATATTATTAACTCGCATTAATGTATCTGATACGAATATTTCGTTTCCAACTAAGCCCGAATAAATTAAACACACACTACCAATGTTTTCCATTCATCTTATCCTTCCTTTACTATAATTAAGCAGATAAGCTTTCTTTTTGCTTAATCCTATAAATTATCTCGCTTTATTCATTCATATTTTGATAATAAACAATTATTTGTAAATATTAGGGCATCATTCCTTTCAAAATTGGTAGTGTATTATTTGTTATCATTCATTTTTACACTTAAAATTCTCCACTATACTAACAGAATAATTATTAATTGATTTACTTGATCTGAATCGAGCCACTATTTATCGATGTTTTGAATAACGTTACTTGATTTTGTGATTAATTTTGTCACTTTGTTATTAAAATAAAAGTCATCGTTATTGCAGCAACTTCATTTGATCTGTTTTACAAATTTGCTGATGAATTAGGCAAGTTAGCGTTAAATTTAAACCTATATTTCAAGTGACACTCCCTTATTTAATCGATAAAATAGCCGATATTTATCCAAAATTAAATAATGATAAGAGTAAATAGGAATGGCAAAGCAAATCAAAATAATCAAGTGCCCAAATTGTGGTAGCATACAAAAAACTGAAATTAAACCCGATCATTATCGTTGTGAAAATTGTCATACTGAATATTTTTTAGATAGTGATGATATTAATGTTAATGTCACTTATGATAATAAACAAACTAATTTAGATAATGAGTATTTTGGTGAATTTAAATCAAAAATAATTGTTATTCTAGGCTGTATCGTGGTTGGTTGCGTTTGTGTTGGTTTGCTCAATATGTTTTTTAAATCGAAGCCTTCTTATGATGCCCCAGTCGCAACTACGCAAATACAACAAAATCAGACTACAACCACTAAATCAGTGTCGGCCAATCCGCAAATTGCGCAAAGTAGTGGTACATTGCGTGTTAATTATAATTTTTGCTCATTAGTTTTAGTCGATAATAAACCTTTTGTGATGGGAATCATTAATCGTTCCAATGGTTTACCCTATGAACAAAAGTATTATTTTACTGTGTATGATTTGCTTTCCGAAAAAATTGTGCAAGAAAGCCCAATTGCTAATGTGAAATTTGATAAGTTTGGTAAAGTTAATTGGACTTCATATGACTTTACTAAAGATAAAACCTATCTAGTTGCAAGCAAACGCACTGTTTTTTTACTTGATAAAAAGAATTTTACCCTAACTGATGTGACATCTTCGTTATTGCAAAATTATCCTCAATTTAATAAAGGCATCGCCTCAGTCAATATCACGACCGCACAAGGCGCCGTCGGCCATGTTTTACATATACTGACTGATGATGGGCAAAAGATCTATTATTTCCCTTTGCAGGATAAAGCTTTTGTTGATAATAATGATTTTTATATGACAATTAAAGATTTTGAGCGGAGTGCAGATGATACCAGTAAACACACTGCTTTTAGCTTTGCCAATAATTATGGTGAGGATTTTAAGTTAATTAAATTTACTTTTATTAGTCCTGATGGTAAAAGCCATTACACTTTTACATCAGCTAAAGTTGGTGATCAAAATACTGATGGTTCAGGCAAGTTTACTGATGCGGCAAACGCCTATAATTACAGTCTTCCTTATTACGATAATCCAAAATATCAACTGGTTTCTCATCAAAACCTTACTCCGGATAGACTTTATTTTAATCCTGAAATTATCTATTTTGATGATAATACATTAATTATAAAAACCAGAACTAGTGCAAGTCCCGATTCAAATTATAATTATCAACGATTGGATATTAATAACGGTAAAGTGATTTGGACATTATCAAGTGATGATATCACCATAAAAGAGATCATGCCTTTTAATGATGGATTTATCATTAAACAGAGTTGCGATAAGTATGCGCAAATAGCTTCTGATGGTACTATCATTAAAAAACTAACTTTAGTAAATGAAAAATAATAAGTATGACTAGTATAAGGAATATGATATGGGATTAGGCAACTTTTTTAAAAGACAACTAAAAACAGTAATAGAGTGGAAAAACCAAGAGCAAAATGTTTTATTTTATGAGTTTCCAACGCCAACTAATGAAGTAAAAAATGCCAGTAAATTAATTATCAATCCAGGACAAGGCTGCATTTTAGTTTATAAGGGTGAAGTGATCGATGTGATGACTAAATCGGGTATTTATGAACTTTCTACATCCAATCATCCTTTCATTACTAACTTAGTTAAAATACTGCAAAGCTTGGAAAGCGAACACAAAATGCATGTGTATTTTTTCCGTTTAGCAAGTTTGGTTAATCAAAAATGGGGCACATCAACGCCGATAAAATATATTGATAGTGTATATCAATTTCCAATTGAACTTGGTGCTTATGGAACCTATGCAATTAAAATTGAACAAGCTCAGCATTTTTTTACCGAAGTAGTAGGCAGTAAATCAGTTTATACCGCAAACGATCTGAGTCAATTAATGATTTCGCGTATCATTCCAACTATCACCTCACAATTAGCAACAGAAAGTTATTCTTATCAAAATATTGATTCACAATTAGTTAAATTATCGGACCAAATTAAACAGAGTTTGCAATCTATCTTTGGCAAATTAGGTCTTTTGTTAGAGGATTTTCAAATTGAGTCCGCCACATTTAGTGAAGAGACTTTGGAGCGCATTAGTAAAATAGCTAATTCAAGAACGGATGCATTAGCTGCCAAAGAGGTCGGTTTAGATTATGTCGAACATGAAAAACTCAAAGCATTACGCGATGCAGCTCAAAATGAAGGGGGACTGGCTGGTGCAGGGTTACAACTTGGTGCAGGTTTAGATTTAGCAAAATCGTTTGATTTAAATAAAAATAATGCCACAAATACCGCAGCGACGGCTAATAACGAACAAATTATTAACCAATTAAAACAGCTCAAACAACTGGTTGATGAAGGTATCTTGACTCAAGAGGAATTTAACGCGAAAAAGGCACAGTTATTGGATAAGCTGTAAACTAATATACTAATTACTAAAACTAGCATTTAATTTACCAATCATTTATGACTAAAATTTAATGATAAGAATATGCATTGGCCACTGGTTACTATTACACTAATCAGTGGTCAATTTATAAATAAGTGGTACTTAACGCATTGTTATTGCTTGCTATTTAAACAGTAGTAATAATGATCGCTATAAATCGTGATGTTGATAATAGGCTCAGAATTTAAATTAAGAAATATTAGCCATTTATGCTTATTTAGCTGTAATAAATTTTATAACTCAATTACAATTTTTTGTATCATAAAGCTATAAGTTCATCTAGCTATATCGTTGTTTAACAGTGGTCTAATTTGACATAAATAGGTAATATCAAAAATAGTATATTTACTTTTGATATTACCTTGTATTGTGATCTATTTGGCAATAATTTCAAAATACTTGAATTTACCTTTACCACTTATTGCTTGTTTTGCTTCGCTGGCAGCAAAAATACCCACTTTCGCGCCAACCCATTTGCCTTTGCCTGCCGCAAAATCACGGCTGATCTTTTGCCACACTTTATTGGTATCTTGATAATAAAATTGGCAAATACCGTTTAATCCGACCTCAACTTTTAATTGGCAATTCGGTGAATCCAGTTCAGTAATTATTTCTTTATTTTCATCAACTATCCCAGCATCTTTCATCCAACCATATCGATAACATAAAAAATAGTGATGATTTTTATAACAAAGGGTTAGGGCCGCATAACGTTCGCCATAAATGATCAAACCTGCAAAATCACCCGAATTGTTTGTATTGAGCTCTAATGCAGTTTCAGCAGTAAATTGCCATGACGAAAATTTTTGTAATAACAAATTAGGAGCAAAATAGAGTGTTTGCTGTTTGTTATGTATTGGTAGTGGGTAACAATTTAACGTTAAGCCATCGCTCTGTTCTGCAAGCCAATTTTTTTGAGGATTGGCTTGCCATTGCCACTGTAAACCGATCTTGCCTTGCTTGAAGTCATCGCTCGTTTGCATGGTATAATCATCTGAATTACAAGTGGTTAATGGTTTTGGATATGACACAACAGGTTGACCGCAGTTATCATCGATGGCGGTTCCGATTCTTGGCCAATCATCATCACCCCAGTGCATTGGTTGTAGATGTACGATTCGTCCATATAAATTGGCATCCTGAAAGTGTACAAACCAGCATTGATTATTATCAAGTTCAACCCAGCCGCCTTGATGGGGACCGTTAATAGTGGTATTACCTTGAAATAAGACATTACGAGCAGTCCAAGGCCCCTCTAAGAGTTGGCTACGTAATACGGTTTGCCAACCGGTTTCAACGCCGCCAGCTGGCGCAAAAATATAGTACCAACCGTTTCTTTTATAGAGTTTTGGACCCTCAAGTGTTGGTAAGTCGGCTGTGCCATCATAAATAATTCTTCCATCGTCAATTAAAGCCGTGCCATCATTACTCATACGAAACAGCTGTAATTTATGCTTGATGCCAGAACGGCTTTGTGCAAAAGCATGAACTAACCAGGCTTGACCATCATCATCCCAAAATGGACAAGGATCTATCCAACCTAATGCGGGTTTTACGCAATGTGGTTTACTCCATTGCCCCCATGGGTTATGCGTATTACACATAAATATCCCTTCATCGGGCGTACTAAAAAATACCCAAAATTTTTGGTCATGATATCGAATAGATGGCGCCCAAACGCCTTTCCCAGGTTGCACACAATCATAACCCGGTAAATCAAGAGACGAAAATACATGATTTATAATTTGCCAATTCACTAAATCTTTAGAATGCAAAATCGGCAGTGCTGGCATATGATTGAAGCTAGATGAAACCATGAAAAAATCGTCTTTGACTCTGACAATATCTGGATCTGAATAATCAGCACAGATAATGGGATTGTTATAATAATCAAAACGCATATAATTACCTTTTACATTACGTTATTAACGTAACTTTTATCCTAGTTATTGTTTTCAATATTTTTTTGTCTGGCAAGTAAATCTTGTTGAATTTTTTCCATCATTTTGTCATCTAATTTATAAAAACGCATAAGCCACCAAAGTAACAAATATGAAAACGCAGGTCCTATAGTTAACAGCCCAATAATGCCCATCGTTGCAAGTGGCGTTTGCACATCCACACCAGCTTGATAACCCAATAAGCCTAAGCAAATACCAACCAATGCGCCCGCTATTGCCATACCCAATTTAAGTGCAAATAAGTTTCCAGAAAATGACAAGCCTGTAGCGCGTCGACCAAATTTCCATTCACCATAATCGGCTGCATTCGCCATCATATTCCATTTGAAGGGTTGATACATTGAATGGAAAAAGCCGATTAAAAAATAAAGAGGAAACACCACAGCTAACCAAACTGGTGGAATAAAAAACATAATGACGCCAATGGCAAACAAAATTAAATTAATATTTTTAAATAATTGAATCGCGGTAAAACGTTTAGCAAAATATCCAGCAGCCATTGCACCTAAAATAGTGCCAATTACTGAGGTTGACACAAAAGCAGATTTCATCGCTGTTCCCGCTGCCGAGCTAATACCGCCCATCATTAAATAAGTTGCATAATAGAGTGTTGCTGAGCTACGCATCACCCCAGCCATGCTAGAAAAAAACGTAATAATAGCAACAATGCACCACTGATCATTAGCTAGCAGACATTTTAAATCTTTTTTTATGCTGACATTTTTATCTTCAATGGGTGTTACGCGTTCTTTAGTGGTTGCAAAACAAAACACTAACATCGCAATAGCAATAATGCCCATTACTGCCATTGTCATTTGAAAGCCGAGTTGTTTATTCTCTTTACCAAACCAATCCACCAAAAATAGAGTACCGATTGACACCATTAATCCAGCTGCTGATGAGATGGTAAAACGAAATGATTGTGCAGAAAGACGATCTTTTTCATCACGCGTAATGACCCCTCCTAGTGCACAATAAGGGATGTTAATAAAGGTATAGCATAGCATCAACAACGCATAAGTAATGTAGGCATATAAGAGTTTACCAGAGTAACCAAAATCAGGTGTAGTATAGGTCATGACTGCAAGCACAGCATAGGGAATGGCAAACCAAATCAACCAAGGTCGAAATCTTCCCCAGCGAGTTTTAGTTCTATCGGCTACCATACCGGTAATAGGATCGATAATGGCATCAAAAATTCGTGTTGCTAAAAACATGATTCCGACTGCGGCAGCTGATAGTCCATAAATATCGGTATAAAAGTAGGTCAAAAACATGGTGACTGATGAATAAACAATTCCACATGCTGCATCACCCATTCCAAAGCCTATTTTTTCCATGACTGATAATCTTTTATTATCCATCATCATCTCCTTATAATTATATAAACACACTGTTTTCTAAACAGTTTTTAAGCATATTTGTTTCTATTTCGAATTATTGAAAATAAACAACGATGGATTGAGTGTATAAAATTCATTATCAAAACAATATTATGATTTTGCGTACTGAAATTACGATATATGGTTAATGTGATAAATATCACAAATTTTATTGTGATATTTAATTATCTAACCAATGATAAAAAGTAAATCTATGGAAAGTCATCTAATAAACAATTTGGTAATCAAAGGAATAATCGCACTTTTTTAACGCTATCAATCCTTGAAAATGAGTTATTACAAAAGTTAATTATTATAAATTTATGCTATTACAATTTTGGGGCATTATATTAATGTAGAAAAGTTTAGCTGTAACGATGCCTTGTGATTTAAAGTTAACCAATTCAATGGTTTAGGTAAATTACTTTCAAATTAACAAACAACCAAAAATTTTTGCCCATTTCTTGCTTATGCCAGACAATATGTTTTCAGTTGTTTCATTGCCGTGTATAAAATAGTTGTTTTCGACATGCTTATTTACAAGCCAATAAATACAGTCGGTAATTAATTTATTTTTTATTACTTAAAAAAGTTTTATTCAATTTATTTCACTAACAGTAGCAAGATTTTAATATCAACATTTGATTGGTAATGAAATACTAGAATTTTTTTAGAGTTTTATGGTGTTGTTAATTTTGAAACTCTTGGTAATGTACAGATAGTCGAAATGATACCAAGATATAAACACAATTTGATATTGATATGATAACTCAACGTTAATCGATGTCTGCCATACCATACTTCGGATATTATTCACAAAAAATAGGGGTATTCATTGTGCTGCGTTACTAATGATATTTTGTTGGATTTTTATAATTTGAGTATATAAATTTGGTGGAGTCCTGATCAACTTGTTACTCACGCAAAGTCCAAAACGATATTAGATTTAGATTGTTATTAACATGATGATACTAATATAGTAACAATACGCTTGATGAAAAAAGTTATTTAATTAAATAGTGATTTATTTAAAACGATAACTTATGCTACCTTCAAATTGGTTTTTACTAGTGGTAAATAATAAATTTTTGATAATAAAATTTAAACACCTTTAGCTAATAATTGTATAGTCGATGGTTAAATCCTAATTAAACCACTCGTTATCATGAACAATTAAAATAGCTCAATGAGAAAACTTATAGTTAATTGTGTTCTTGATGTCGCCATAGCCATTTACCACTGACTAAGCGGTAGTAGAAGAATATACTTCTAATGATCCAATCAAGAAACATTCCAAACCACACGCCAATTACACCAAAGCCAAGATAAACACCAAATAGATAACCAACGACAATTCGGCACATCCACATACTACCGATTGCCACCCACATAGTATAACTGGCATCCTTGGCACCTTTAAACCCATAAGGTAACACAAAAGACGAAGCCCAAAATGGTGTAAATAGAGCATTTAACCACAGTAAATGTTTTGATATTTCGATAACTTCAGGATCATTGGTATAAAGTGAACTGAGTAGGCCAGCAAAGGGCATTGTCACAAATGCAATCAAACAGAGCAATATATTGGTAAATTGAAAAATAAATTTTAGTTGTCTGGTTGGTTGGTAGATTTGCCCCATACCAAGGCGTTTTCCAACTATAATGGTTGAGGTTGCACCTAAAGTTCCACCCGGTAAATTAAGCAGTCCTGCAATGGAAAAAGCGATAAAATTTGCTGCAATCGTTGACGTGCCCATACCGGCAACAAACGTTTGCGTCAGTAATTTGCCAACATTAAACATCACTGATTCAACACTAGCTGGAATACCGATGCTAAGAATATCAACCAAAATTCTAGCATTAAATGAATGAAAGTAACTTCTCAATGGAATAAAAAGCGCACGACTAGGTTTTATCGTCAAGACTAATAAGATAAAAAACATGCCACAATAACGCGATGTTGTTAAACCAATACCTGCACCAATAAAGCCAAAACCTTGCCAACTGCCAATTCCATAGATAAGTACATAACTAATCGAGATATTTAAAATATTCATAATGATGTTTAGGTACATGGGCAGTTTGGTATTGCCTGCGCCTCTTAATGCACCACATCCCACCAAAATAAACGCTAATGCAGGGTAGCCTAATACTGTTAATCGTAGAAATGTTAAGGTTAAATTTTTAACTTCGGGATCGGCTTTTCCAGCAATGATATCAACAATCCAATAGCCCGAGAATTCGACAAATCCAAATAATAGTACGGATACTAATACTAATAGGGTAATGGATTGTCTGGCAGCAAAAACCGCTTTTTTACGATTATGACGACCTAAGCTAAACGCAACGACTACAGAGGTTCCTAATGCTACTGCCATAAAAAATGACATGATAATCATATTAAAGCTTTCAGCTAAACCGACAGCCGCCATTTGCGCTTTACCTATCCAGCTAACTAAAAAGGTACTAAAAATACCCATCAATATCACTGAAAGATTTTCTATAAAGATTGGCATAGCTAATGGATAAATTTCACGCCATAGTAGCACACTATTTGAATGTCTTTTTTTATATAATTGCAGATTTTTTAAACTGTTAATGAGTTGAACATTCAATTGGAAGCCTAAATCTTATAACTGAAAATTATTGTGATAATTATAACTCCTTTATTGAACAAAAATGAATGTGTGTTTTAAAAAATAACATATTATAAAACTAACCTTTAATATATTTGTTGATGCTAAAAAGAATTAAATACAAGTTTGGATTAAGAACGCTAGAGTTTAAATATGTTATTTTTTTCATCTTTTATGCTATTTTGATGACTGGTGAGGTAATAACACAGAGGGTAGCTGTTAATCAGTGTTTACTATTACTGATAATAGTTACCGATTTATTTCTAGCTCATTGCCAGTTAAAGTGTGGTAGTCTTGCTAGTTTTAGGGTAAAGCGTGTTAAGTCGAAAAAAAGATAAGGAAAAGTATGAAAATTCTTCATAATGATGATTTAGAGAATGCGTTATTGAAAAAGGGCAATAAAAAAATCAGCATTGTTTCTGCTTTTGCCAGTCATACCGAAATGATAGTAGAACAATTACTAGAAGATAATAGTATTAAGTTGGAACTGATTATCAGCACCATTAATGCTTTTAACTCGCCAGATTTTATTAAGTTTTGCCAGCAAAAAGCGCAAGATTGTGATAAATTCAGTTTTTATGTCGATTTTCGCTATAACCAAAGTGTCCATTGGAAACTCTATTTGATTCAGTCTGAAGTAGAGACAGAAAAGGTGATTATTGGTAGTGCAAATTTTACTAACATAGGTATCGGCCTCAATCGTGACACATGTGTAATGATACAAAACAAAAATCTGTATGCAGATTATTTAGCTGATATCGAACAACTCAAACAATTACCAGAAGTGATAAAATCTAGTGATCAAAAATTTGATCGATATTTACAGAATTATAAAACCCTACATCAACGTATTACAAAAGCATCTATTCCAACTTTAGCCAATTATTTAGCAATAAATCCTATGATTGAATTAGGACTTTTGGTTTGGGATTCTTATTTAAGCGATGAGGATGAACAAGTGGCTGAAGAAGTCGTCGCCAGAGAGCATCCAACTATAAAATTTGATATGAATCGCGATTGCTTACTGGTTGAAAAAAAATATGAAACGGATTTTAGCGTAGATCAGCTAATTTTATGTATGAATAACCAAGGTAAAGAGATTGCGTTTTTTTATTGTCTAGGCATCTATCCTAGCCAATCACAACAATATGTGTTTCTTTTTAATTTTTCAAAAAAGGTCATTCGTCCATTTAAATTAAGTCGGTCACTCAAAGCTGCAATGGCAAAGCAAGCGGCAAGCTGGTGTAACAGCAATAAGCATAAGTTAACTTATGAAGATCTATTAGCACTATGCGAAAATAGTTAACAAATATTGAACTCACTTTAGGTAATAAACTTGCCGAAAAGTTTAAGGAAATATATGTGTTTCAGTATAAAAATTGGCGCGTTTATCTTGACGTAAATCTATAACGCTATATTATAGCGACCAATAATGACTACTATCATCAAAATAATAAATAAATGAGCCCTCATGTTAATTAATGCGAAAACAATTCTTGATAAATTAAACCCACATAATAAAGTTAATTATGATTCCGTTTTAAAAGAAGTCATTGCCGATTGGCAGTCGGGTGCGGTTCGTCCTAAATTATTGATTCACAGCTGTTGTGCACCTTGTAGTACTTATGTATTGGAGTATTTAGCACAATATGCCGATATTACTATCTATTTTGCGAATTCTAATATTCATCCACGCGTTGAATATGAGTATCGAAGTGTGGTGCAACAAAAATTTATTGCTGATTTTAATCAAAAGACCGGAAATAACGTACAATTTTTAGAAGCACCTTATCAGCCAGCAGAGTTTATTAAGCAAGTTGGTCATTTGCGCGATGCCCCCGAAGGCGGTGAGCGTTGCCATATTTGTTATAAAATGCGTTTAGATTTGGCGGCAATTAAAGCGCAAGAGTTAGGATTTGACTATTTTGCAAGTGCATTGACGCTCAGCCCTAAAAAGAACAGTCAAAAAATTAATGAATTAGGATTTGAGATCCAAGAGATCTTTTCTGTTAATTATCTTCCTTCTGATTTTAAAAAGAACAATGGTTATAAACGGTCTATTGAACTTTGCAAAGAATATGATGTTTATCGTCAATGTTATTGTGGCTGTATTTTTGCTGCTAAAGCTCAAGGTGTCGATCTAAAAAATGTGATTACTATTGCTAAACAAGGTTTAGAAAAAGCACTTTAAGCCGTTGCAAACTCATTAGATTACTGATTATTTTATAATTGTTATGACCTATATTTGTATGATATAGGTCAGATTCCAGTTAGTTTTAGACAGAATTACAAATCACATCACGCCTTCTTAAGATAAATTATTATTGTGTATCGCTTTTGTTTTAGGGGATTTTTTATCCATCCCTATTAAAAAGAACTAAGATTTGGTTATAATGATTTATATAAAAATAAAATTAATAATTTGAGATTTATTACCAATTTTGTAATAAATTAAATCTAAATTAATAAAATGTGAGTTTATTATGTCAAAAATATATAGGCTCGGATTGGATGTGGGTTCCACTACAGCAAAATGCGTTGTGTTAGATGAACATGACAATTTTGTTTATACTAATTATGTACGCCATAATACGCATATTGTGGCAACAGTACTTCAATTGCTCAGTGAAATTAAACAGAAGCTTGGTGATGATATACGCTTGTCTGTAAAAGTGACGGGTTCTGCCGGAATGGGCATTTCCGAAAAAGCCGATATCGCCTTTATTCAAGAGGTGGTTGCAGCATCGGAAGTGGTACAACGCAAATATCCTGAAGTACGGACGTTGATAGATATTGGTGGTGAAGATAGTAAAATGATCTTCTTTTTTCCCGATCGACCACCCGATATTCGAATGAATGGTAGCTGTGCAGGGGGAACCGGCGCATTTATCGATCAGATGGCAACTTTGCTTAATACTCCCGTTCAGCAGTTTGATGCGCTTGCTCAAAATCATGACCAAATTTTTCCTATCGCTTCTCGTTGTGGTGTTTTTGCCAAAACCGATGTCCAAAATTTAATTAGCCGCAATGTCTCGAAAGAAAATATCGCTTATTCAGTTTTACATGCCGTATGTATTCAGCTAATCAACACCTTGGCTCGTGGCTATGATATTGTGCCAAAAGTGATGTTAATTGGTGGGCCTTTCTCATTTATCCCAACATTAGGTAAAGCCGCACTAAATACGCTAAAATTAACAGATGATCAGGTTGTTACCACCGAACATCCGACCTTACTGTCCGCTTGGGGTGCTGCAATTCACATTATTGAGCGAACCGAGCTTTCGTTGACAGATTTTATTGCACGATTAAATGCTTCTACTCAAATTAAAGTTAATGAATCATTTAGATTAAAACCGTTGTTTAATGAGTCGTTGTCATTTGATAATTGGAAAAAGAAGCGCAAATATATCGAAATTGCTAGATGCAATTTAGCAGATTATCAAAAACAGAATGCTTTTTTAGGCATTGACAGTGGCTCTACTACCACCAAAATTACGCTTGTTAGTGAAGATAATGAGCTGTTGTTTACGCATTATGCACCCAACAATGGTCAGTCGATTAGTGCCTTAATTCATGGCTTAACTAAATTAAACGATGAAATTACTGCATCAGGTAAGGAGATTATTATTGCTCGCACCGGTGTGACAGGTTATGGTGAAGAACTATTAAAAGCCGCTTTTGCTATTGATGACGGTTTGGTCGAAACCATGGCGCATTTTGCCGCAGCTAAACATATCGATCCTGATGTCAGTTTTGTGATGGATATTGGCGGCCAAGATATGAAAGCCATTTTTATTGCTAATGGTGTGGTTAATCATATCGAATTAAACGAAGCTTGTTCATCGGGTTGTGGATCGTTTATTGAGACTTTTGCCAAATCACTTAACTCTAATACTATTGATTTTGCTGATGCCGCGTGTCAATCTTCTAATCCATGTGATTTAGGAACGCGCTGCACTGTTTTTATGAATTCTAAAGTGAAGCAGGCATTGCGTGAAAATGCCACCATGGGTGATATTTCAGCAGGACTGGCGTTTTCTGTGATTAAAAATGCTATTCATAAAGTGCTGAAACTGCATGATATGCGTAAACTGGGTGATCATATTGTGGTGCAGGGCGGTACTTTTAAAAATCCCGCAGTATTTCGAGCATTAGAACAGTTAACCGGTGCGCAAATTACCAGTTCTAATATTCCTGAGTTAATGGGGGCTTATGGGGCAGCGTTGGTCGCTAAAAACCATTATTTAGCGCACCCTACAGCTTCGCAATTTATTGGTTTAGATAATCTTCACAAAGCAAAAGACAATAAAGCTAAACCGTCTCGCTGCAAAGGTTGTGAAAATAAATGCGATATTATCATCTATCGATTTGCCAATGGTCAACGTTACTATTCAGGTAATAAATGTGAACGTTTTTTAAGTAATAATCAATATCGCGATAATAGCTCGTTTAATATGTTTGATTATAAAAATGATCTGCTATTTAAACGAACTAATGTGGTTAATGCCGATGCTAAAATTAATATTGGTATTCCTCGTGTATTAGGACAATATGAAAACTTCCCTTTTTGGCATACGTTATTGACACAAAGTGGTATAAACGTGACACTTTCACCTTTTTCAACACAAAATATTTATGAAAAAGGGGCTGGAACGGTAATGTCTGATAGCATTTGCTTTCCGGCAAAATTAGTGCACGGTCATATCATGGAGTTGATTGAGCAGAAGGTCGATCGTATTTTTATGCCGATGGTTGTGTTTGAATCAGCCCAGTTTGACAATGCGGTTAATAGCTATAATTGTCCAATTGTCAGTAGTTATGCTGAAGTGATCCACAGTGCGATTAATCCGGAAGAAAAATTTCGCATTCCATTAGATTACCTCGTTATTAACTTTACCAATAGTAAGTTACTTAAAAAAGGCTGTATCAATTATTTAACTTCGTTAGGTATCGACAAAAAAGTTGCCGACAAAGCGTTTGAAGCTGCATTACTTGCACAAGCTGAGTTTAAACATGATTTATACAGTAAAGCGGTTGAAGTACTCAATAATGCCAAACAAACTGGGCGCTATGTGTTTATTTTAGCTGGACGGCCATATCATAGTGATAGTTTAATTAATCACAAAACGCCCGAAATTTTAAATGCGCTAGGCTGTGATGTTATTACCGAAGATTCGGTATTAGGTGCCATTCATCAATTATCGCCAGAACTGCAAATTTGTTCACAATGGAGCTATCCAAATCGTTTATATGCTGCCGCTTCATTTGTTGCACAGCAACCGAATAATATTCAATTTGTACAGCTCAATTCATTTGGTTGTGGGCCTGATGCGATTGTCACTGATGAGTGTAAAGCAATCTTAGAATCGAAGGGTAAAACTTGTACGATCATTCGTGTAGATGAGATCACCGCAACGGGTTCTGTCCGTTTACGCTTACGATCGATTATCGAATCAATTCGTATGAATCAACATCAACCATTGAAAATGGTGGAACGTAAAAAAACGGCAGTTTTCAGTAAAAAGGATAAACAGCGTCGTACTATTTTAGCGCCATTTATTTCTGATTTTTATTCACCGTTATTACCGCCGATTTTTGCATTATCAGGTTATAAGCTAGAAACGTTACCAAAACCAGATAAAAGCTCGGTTGAGTGGGGATTAAAGTACTGTAATAACGAAATTTGCTACCCAGCAACGATTATTGTTGGCGATGTGATTAAAGCGTTACGATCGGGTAAATATAATCGTGATGAAGTGGCAATTGGTATCACGCAAACCGGTGGGCAATGCCGTGCGAGCAGTTATCTGTCGTTAATCAAAAAAGCCATGATTAGTAATGGTTTTGAAGATGTGCCGATTGTGTCACTTAGTACCGATAATATGAATGCAAGTGAACAACCTGGCTTTAAAATTAATTGGCTTAAAACTCTGCCAACCACCTTTTTTGCTATGTTATTTGCTGATTCATTATCGAAAATGTATTACGCGGTGGCACCTAGAGCCAAAGTGAAACAACAGGCTAATCAACTTAAAGAGCTGTATATTAGAAAGCTACAGCAGCTACTTAATGAGCAAAAAGGGCATAGAGCGATTTATGCGTTATTGGCGCAAGCTGTTGAGCATTTTAATCAGGTTGAAACCGTCAATAAAGATTGCCCACAAATAGGGATTGTTGGTGAAATCTATGTAAAATATAACAGCTTTGGCAATCAGCATAGTGTCGAATGGTTAGTCGATCAGGGAATTGAGCCAGTAATTCCACCCATGATTGAATTTTTTGCTCAAGTGTTTGTCAATTATGACAGTAATATTGATAATCATCTTTTACCAAAAAGTTATCTATCGTCATTACTGTTCTTTTTTGAAAAAGTGGCCCAACGCTATATCAATAAAACTAATCAGATTTTATCGCATTTTAAATATTATCAGCCGTTTCATAATATCCGTGATATCGCCAAAAAAGCCGAGCAAATTCTTAATTTAGCCAATCAATTTGGCGAAGGTTGGTTGATTCCAGCCGGTATTATGACCTTTGCTGAATATGGCATTAATAATGTCATTAGCTTTCAACCATTTGGTTGTATTGCAAATCATGTAGTATCAAAAGGGGTAGAAAAACGGATGCGTGATCTTAACCCTAAACTTAATTTGCTCTATTTAGATTTTGACGACGGCGCCGGTGAAGTCAATGTACTCAATCGTTTGCATTTTATGGTCAGTTCGTTAAAGTATACCCAATTGCAACGAATTGTATAATGAAATAAAAAACTGCTATGTTATATTTTGCCAATATTATCATAGCAGTAGGTTAAAATTTAGGATCATCAGTGATATCAGTTTATCAATTAAAGCCGAAGTTTCAGGCACTACTTAGACCTTATACCCATAAGCTTTATAATGCTGGTGTAACGGCTAATCAAGTGACTTTATTCGCCTGTTTGGCATCGATTTTAGTAGCACTAATGGTTGGGTGTTTCGCCCAATATCATTGGTTATTTATGTTAATTCCAATATGGATGTTTATTCGAATGGCGCTCAATGCTATTGATGGAATGTTAGCACGTGAATTTCAGCAAAAATCTAATTTGGGTGCTTATTTAAATGAAATTTGTGATGTGATATCAGACAGCGCATTATTACTGGTTTTTATGCCACTAGACGGCGTGAGTAGTTTTCTGGTGATTTTGGTCGTGTTACTAGCCTTTTTGACTGAATATAGTGGCGTATTGGGATTAATGATTGGAGCATCACGCCGTTATGATGGACCAATGGGGAAAAGTGATCGCGCCACTATTTTTAGTATAATAAGCTTAGGTATAGCCACCCATTTACTGCCTTTAAGTTGGATTAATACGTTATTGTGTCTGATTACTCTTTTACTTATCTATACCATCTTTAATCGAGTGAACAAAGGCTTATTAGAAGCGCAAAATAAATAAGGAATATATTATGCGTCAAGAGCAACAAAAAACCTTTATAAGCCATGATGGTTGTCAGTTATTTTATCGCTATTGGCCGGCAATCGACAATAACTGTGGTAAAGATCGCGCTATCGTCATTTTTCATCGAGGCCATGAGCATTCAGGTCGAGTGGCACATCTTGCTAACGAACTTGAACTACCTGATTATCAAATTTTCGCTTGGGATGCGCGAGGTAACGGTCAATCGGCAGGTGAACGAGGCGATGCCCCTAATTTTGCCACACTGATTAAAGATGCCCACTGTTTTATACAACATATTAAGCAAGAGTATCACTTTTGTGATCAAGATATTGCTGTTATTGCGCAAAGTGTAGGGGCGGTTATTGCTGCAGCTTGGGCACATGATTATGTACCGAATATTCGAGCCTTAGTCTTAGCTTCACCGGCCTTTAGCGTCAAGTTATATGTCCCTTTTGCGGTATCGGGTCTAAAATTGCTGTATAACTTAAAAGGCAACTTTTTTGTTAACAGTTATGTTAAGCCTAAGCTGCTGACCCATGATGCGAGTCGAGCACAATCGTTTACTCAAGATCCATTAATTACTAGACCAATATCGGTGCGGTTATTATTAGATTTGTATGCGGTGGCAGATCGCATAGTTCAAGATGCAAATGCGATTACGGTACCCACGCAACTACTGGTGTCGGGGTCTGATTATGTGGTAAGGCGTAAACCACAACAACAATTTTATGAGAATTTGGGTACCGCACAAAAAGAGTTACATATATTACCTGGATTTTATCATGATACCTTAGGTGAAAAAGATCGCCATTTCGCTATTGATCGAGCACGGCGATTTATTGTCGGTTGTTTTGCCAATCCGATAAATGTTCCTTGCTTAGTTAATGCCGATTTAGTTGGTTATACAAGGCAAGAGGCGGATAATTTAACTATGCCACCCGTTGGTTTGATTAAGCCTTTATACTGGAAATTTATTCAAACCAGTTTGCGTTATGCCAGTAAAATGTCTGACGGAATCAAACTCGGTTTTGACACTGGGTTTGATTCAGGCAGTACGCTTGACTATGTCTATCAAAACCAACCATCGGGCAGTTCTAAACTTGGACAATTTTTTGATTATATTTATCTACAATCTATTGGTTGGCGTGGTATCCGTCAGCGAAAAGTTCATCTTGAAGCGCTGTTAAAGCAAACTATTTTACAGTTACAACAACAAAATCAATCTGTTAATATTGTTGATATTGCAGCAGGGCATGGACGTTATATTATTGAAACGATAAATCAAATCGCACATAAACCTAATTCAGTGCTATTACGTGATTACTGTGATATTAATATTCGCGATGGACAAGCATTAATTCAGCAGCAGGGCTTAACGGATATTGTTCGTTTTGAAAAAGGCGATGCTTTTAGTCGGCAAGAGTTAGCACAATTATCACCTCAACCTAATTTAGCAGTAGTATCTGGTTTGTATGAGTTATTTAGTGACAATCAATTGTTGCGAGAATCGTTGTCAGGGTTAGCCGATGTCATGTCTGAAGGCGGATATTTAATTTACACTAATCAGCCATGGCATCCACAACTCGAGTTTATTGCCAGAGCATTAACCTCACATCGTGATGGGCAGCCATGGATTATGCGCCGAAGAACGCAACTGGAAATGGATCAACTGGTTAGTGAGGCAGGTTTTCAAAAAATAACCATGAGTGTTGATCAGTGGGGCATTTTTACGGTTTCACTAGCACAACGAATAAAAAAATAATTTATGCCAATACCACGATATACGATGACTAAACTTACCGTTCAAAAATGGCTGTGGCTTATTGGATTAACGTTGTTATTTTTTAGCAGTTATAATTTTGCTAATTGGTTTACCTCAACACGTGTTCAAGTTAATAGTGTGGTTTATGCTTGGGAACAAGCAATCCCTTTATTGCCTTGGACTATTGTGCCTTATTGGTCAATTGATTTGATGTATGGATTGGCTATCTTATTAGCTAAATCTAGTCAGTCACTAAAAATACTTGGCTTAAGATTATTATCAGCACAAATTATTTGTGTCGTTTGTTTTCTTGTTTTTCCACTAAAATTTAGTTTTGAGCGCCCACCATTAGACGGTTTTTTTGGACTTCTATTTGATATTTTAATGGGATTTGATAAACCCTTTAATCAAGCTCCTTCATTACATATTACACTGTTAGTGATTCTATGGCAGTTTTATGCAAGTTATTACCAAACTGTATTGGTGCGTTATTTACTGCATCTTTGGTGTTTATGTATTGCGTTATCGGTATTAACAACTTGGCAGCATCACTTTTTTGATGTACCAACAGGTTTATGGGTTGGTTGTTTTTGTATTTGGTTGTGGCCACAATCAGGGGGATCAATATTAAAAGCTAGACCGCTGTCTAAACAGTATCGATGGGGTGTGATCTACTTTATCTTGTCATTATTATCGTTTAGTTTAGCGATTTATGTTGGTGGTTGGGGGCTGTGGTTATTATGGCTATCGGCATCTTTGTTATTGGTTGCCGTTAATTATGTGATCTTAGGTGCTGAGGGTTTTCAAAAACAACTCAATGGACAGTTTAATTTAGCAGTTGCGCTATTGTATCTCCCTTATTTTTCGATTATGTGGCTCAATTCACGATTATGGACAATCAAGCATCAAGATGTTGATCGAATCACGGATAATGTTTATTTAGGTCGAATTCCTTCTGGCCATTTTTTAAATAAATATCAATTTTTAGCGGTGATTGATTTGTGTGCTGAATTGCCCATTGGGCATTTTGACGGTAGCTATAGCCTGATTCCGGTATTAGATATGACGCCATTATCTGAACAACAGTGTCAATATTCAGCGCAACGTATTGAGCAATATCAACGGCAGGGAAAGTTATTAGTATGCTGTGCGTTGGGGTATTCAAGAAGCGCTACTGCCGTTATTGCTTGGTTATTGTGGACTAAAAAAGCATTGACTGTTGAAGATGCAATAACACAGGTTAAAACGTGTCGCACGACTATTGTTATTTCAGATAGGCAGCGTTTAATTTTAACAAATTGGCTTGCTCAGCTCACTAACAGGGAATCGATATGTTAAGCAGTGAAAATATTAAGCAACAATCCCAGATTAATCAGACTGATATAGCGACATTTTGTAGCTTGCTGACCGTAAGTCAACAACTTGATATATTTTCAATGTTATTGACCTTGTCAGCTGTAATTATGGGATTATTGAGTGATCTATTGCATTTTTCATGGTTCATGTCTTCAACTTGTTTAGTTGTGTTTTTGCTTGGTATTGTCACCAAATATTATGCAGTGCGTATTGCTTTTGATAAAAAACTATTTGATTATTTAACCAATCATTTAGATCAGGTACCTGATGTGCTTAATGAACTCGATCAAGCATTGTTGAAATTGCATTTAATCAAATTGGTTCGAACGCCGGTTAGAACCATTAAACAACGTCAAATCGGTACATTAGGTCTTTTCAAAGTACAGTTAATCGTGTTAGCTATACAGCTTTTGCTAGTAGTGGGTGTTTTGATTAGCATAATCATTTGTCGTTGATGAGTTGTATAACGTTTATTTTTGCGAGATGACTTAATTGAGCAATTAGGAGAAAAAATGTCGATTTACCAACGTGATACGTTATTATTATTTATTGGTATAGGCTTGTTTTTGCTGATTGCCACAACGATTGCTTGGGTGTTAAAAAGGCGTACAACAGCACCAAATAGTGTTATTGATAATTTAATTACGCGTATCAATGCATGGTGGGTGATGGTGATCATTATCGGTGTTGCTTTTTGGATTGGTAAGTTAGCCGTAATTTTTCTGTTTTTCGTTATATCGGGATTAGCACTGCGAGAATTTTTACATTTAACACCGATTAGCCGTTATGACTATTTTGCTTTAATCTTTGCCTACGTCATTGCCTTACCAATGCAATATATTTTAGTTGCATTGTCTTGGTATGGTCTATTTAGTATTTTTATTCCCGTCTATGTCTTTTTACTTTTGGCGATTTTAGCCTCAATAACCGGCTCAACCAATAACTTTTTAGAAAGAACCGCAGATGTGCAATGGGGACTGATGATTACTGTCTATTGTATATCTTGTGTACCAGCATTACTGGTATTAGATATCGACCATTATCAAGATCGTAATTTATTACTCATCGCTTTTTTGATTTTAGTGGTGCAGTTGTCAGATGTACTCCAATATGTGTTTGGTAAATTATGGGGTAAACATAAAATTAGCCCCAATTTATCACCGTCAAAAACAGTAGAGGGGTTTATTGGTGGTGTGGTTTCGGCAAGTTTAATTGGCGCAAGCATGTTTTGGATAACGCCATTTAGTTTTGTGCAAGCTGGCCTAATTTCGCTGATGATTACTTTACTCGGTTTTTGTGGTGGATTAGTGATGTCGGCAATTAAACGAGATAAGGGAGTAAAGGACTGGGGCAAATTGATAGGTGGTCATGGCGGTATACTGGATCGCTTCGATTCTATCTGCTTTGCTGCGCCGATTTTTTTCCATGTTGTTCGATATTTTTGGGTTTAAGTCCAATCCTGCTCAACTAAGTAACAACAATAAAAGCGTTATTTTTATCGAAATTTGTATGCAAAAAAAGAGCAAAATAACTCAATTTATGATATAAATACCATTCATTGTATTAACGTAAAGATATAAATAAGGACTTTAGTATGTTAAAAGAACAAATGGTAGTAAAAAATTCAACTGGTCTTCATGCTCGCCCTGTTACCACACTTGTTAAATTAGCAGGTCGTTACAAATCATCAATTGAACTTGTTTATAATGACAAAGCAATCAAATTAAAAAGCATGATGGGATTACTTGGTGCTGGCGTTAAAGGTGGTTCAACTGTTGAAATTATTTGTGATGGTGAAGACGAACAAGCCGCAATGGATGAAATTCGCGAATTATTTGCTAGTGGTTTTGGTGAGTAATCGGTTAAACAAATAGCCACGCTTACAAGATTATTATTCCGTCGACTTAGGTCGACGGAGTTGTTTTAAAAGGGCAGTAACTAGATACTTTAAAGTAGACCAATTTATAAGAACTTAATCTTTGATGATTGAATTTAATTCATGATGATCAATCGATGGCAATAAAGCAGTAAAGCCTTTAGTTAGATAAAGTAGATAGAAAAATCCAATTGCTAACCAAACTAAACCAACAATCATCGCCGTTGCATCAAGGCTGGTCCATAGCCATAGTGAAAGTAAAACACCAATCGCAGGCAATAATCCATATTTAAATAGCAGTAATGCTGTTTTCGCTTTTGAATCACCTAAGTAACTTTTAATCACGCATAAATTGACAAAAGTAAAAGCCACTAATGCGCCAAAGCTTATCATCGACACCACTAAACTAAGATCTAATACCAGCGCTAACAATGAAAAACAGGCGACAAAAATAATCGATAAATAAGGTGTTCTATAACGAGGGTGAATTTTATAAAAGATTTTTTTAGGCAAAACACCTTCACGTCCCATAGCATAAAAAATTCTTGATACACTGGTTTGCGCTGTCATGGCTGATGCAAAAACACCAGTTAAGTATGCGGCTTGGAAGAAGTTATACATAAAATTACCGCCTAATTGGCTTATATCACCCACTCGACGAACGACGACTAAACTGGCTGTATCTTTATTATCTACAAAATCTGTCCACATAGGATATGCCAGATGAGCACAATACGATACGACTAGAAAAATACAGCCAGCAATTAGAACTGTCCAGATAATTGCTCTTGGTAATGATTTTTGTGCATCGTTAGATTCTTCGGCTAAAGTCGCTATGGCATCAAAACCTAAAAAGGCAAGACATAATATTGCCGCTCCAGACATTAAGCCACTAAAATCTCCTGCATTAACTTGCAGAGGTTTCATCATTGCCTCAGGGGTTAAATTAACATTAGTTAAAGTTAAAAAGATAAATAACCCTATAAAAATCATTTGTACAATAATCAATGTAAAGTTTACAGAGTTAATCAGTTTAATCCCTAAATAATTTAAAAAGCTTACACTGATTAATGAACCCAATACAAAAACATAAGCAGGAATGCTTGGAAATGCTTCATTCAGGTAGATACCTAAAACCAAATAATTCAATATTGGTAAAAATAGATAATCAAGGATTTGTGCCCAACCTACCAAAAATCCAACTTTTCCACCAAAAGTATGTTGTACATACGAGTAGGCAGATCCAGCAATCGGCAGTTTATTTGCCATTCGACAATAACTCAATGCTGTAAAAAAGATCATGGCTAAGGTGATGATATAGGCTATAGGTAAGTGACCATTACTATCAACAGTGACTTCCCCATAAGTGGTAAAGATCCCCAAAGGAACCATATAAGCTAAACCAAATGCAATCAATGCAGGTGTGGTTAAAACTCGTTTCATTTTTATTGCGGACATGACTTTGCTCCTCTGTCCCAAAAAACAATAAAAAACTACTAAGTATAGTTTTGCCTTTTTACCCGCTTAAAGCGGCAAGGAATTCTGCCACATTATGATAATTATGCAAGCTAATTTTTAGTAAAAAGGTACTAAAGCGAGCGATTTATAGACTTTAACACACATTAGTCATTATTTTTAAGCTGTTTACACTGGAATTGCTCGTTAAAACGTAAAATTGAATTGTGCATATTTGTGATCTTGCTCTAACTCTTGATAAGACAAAATTAGTGTCACCGAAAATAATTCATTGTATATTTAATAAACAGAGATCATAAAAATCAGTAAATTTAAATATCTATTTTTAATTAAAGAGGAGCGGTATATGCAGTCAATACCTGTTTTATCGGTTGAGCTTACCAGTGATATCGTTAATCAAAAATCATCGGTTATTCATTTAATGTCCAATGCCAGTCAAAACTATTTAACTAATGTTGAAACTTTTTTTGATGATGTGATGGCTCATGAGCAAGAGATGGAAACCGATGTGTTACCCGATGTTGCTTTGCCTCATGCAAAAAGTAGCGCAGTAAAAACGCCATTTATTGTGGTGGGGAAATATCTTGATGGCATCATTTGGAATAATGGTAACCAAGTGAAGTTGGTGATTATGATTGGTGCGCCAGAACATGCCAACAAGGCGCATTTAGCGATTATTGCTAAATTAGCAACTCATTTAGCGGATGATGATTTTATTGCAACTTTACTTAATAGTGATACCCAGTCATTAGCAGATAAAGTACGAGGTTTGTATGAATAATAGTGCGATTGACAAAAAAAAGATTGTTGCAATTTGTGCCTGTACTGCTGGTATGGCTCACACTTATATTGCTAAACAAAAGATTGAAAATGAGGCAAAAAAACGGGGATGGGATTGTAAAGTAGAAACTCAAGGCGCAGCAGGTATTGATAATCCATTAACCGAACACGATTTAAAAACTGCAGATGTGATTATATTAGCCACTGATATTTCAATTGAAAATGCCGAGCGGTTAGAACCATATAAAAACGTCATTAAAGTAAGCACAGGCGAAGCCGTGAAAAATACGGTCAACATTTTCAATAATGCCGAACAAATGTCAACTAAAGTAGTAAAAGACAGTATTGGTAAAGAAATATTTCGTGCATTAAATACCGGAATCAGCAAATTTTTACCCGTTATTATTGCTTCAGGTATTCTTTTTTCGATTGTGTTAATGACAGGTGATGTAACCAACGATACGATTTTGCCAAGTAATCAGTTTTTTGCTGATTTACAGCAAGTAGCAATTTATGGTTTTGCTATGATGGTACCTGTGCTTGCAGCTTATATGGCCTATTCTATTGGCGGCAATGCGGCGTTGGCGCCTGCGTTTATTATGGGCTATGTAGTTAATAACCCAATTGGTGTTAATCATGTCAGTACAGGCTTTATTGGTGCGATGATTTTCGGTGTTTTAATTGGTTATTTTGTAAAATGGTTTAAAACCGTTAAAGTCCATCCTGTCATTGCATCAGTAATGCCAGTCATGATTATTCCAACAGTGACGATATTGGTGATGGCGCCCATTTATATTTACGGACTATCTTACCCGTTAGATTGGTTTGTGAAAGCAATGGTTGCTACGTTAAAAGGCATGTCAGAAGTCAATGCAGCGTTTTTAGGCATTGGTATTGGTATTCTTGCTGCACTAGATATGGGGGGACCATGTAGTAAAGCAGCAACGGCCTTTACTTTGGCAGCTATGGCGGAAGGTGTTTATGGACCAAATGGTGTGTTCCGCATGTGCTGTGCAATTCCACCATTAGGCTTAGCGATTTCATCATTGATTATTTCTCGTTCTAAATATACTAAAGAAGAAAAAGAGTTTGGCATTACCGCTTTCTTCTTATCATTAGCCGGTATAACCGAAGGTGCAATCCCATTTGCCGCTAAAGATCCAAAACGTGTAATTATCGCTATTGTTGTCGGTACGGCAGTGGCAGGTATGTTAGGGATGATTAATGGTATTGAGTCATTAGTAGCGTTTGGTGGGCTGGTTGCCTTGGGTGGCGTAACAAAAGGTGCAATGTGGTATATTATTGACATGTTTATTGGTGCATTGATTATTGCCGCAATATTGCATTTTACGAAAAAGAGAGCAGTAGAAAGTGCCGACCCAATTGAAATCGAAGCTGAATAACTGTTTATCACGACGCTACCGTTGTGTTGGCGTCGTGATAAATAACTCGATTCTTTAAATGAACAATTACGATGCTTGATATACCGTTTTACCACCAACGATTGTGGTTAATACTTTAACATTTTGTATATCTGTTGCCGGTATGGTAAATGGATTACGATCTAAAATGATTAGATCGGCAAATTTGCCTTTTTCAATTGAACCGATGTATTGCTCTTGTTTCAATATATAAGCGGCTCCTATGGTTGCACAACGCAGCACTTCTGTTACTGTCAAATTTCGATCACTGTTTAAACGAGGGTGATCGGTATCTATTTGTCGGGTCATTGCCACTTGAAAATCGTACCATTCATTAAGGGGATCGATTGGCCAATCACTACCAAATGCACAATTCACACCAGCATCAATATATTGGCCATGTGCTTCTAATCCATTATAACGTTCTGGACCAAAAAGCGTATGATATTGTTCAACCATTGTTGCGCTGCATCCCGCCCATTGGAACGAAAAGACTACGCCGGCTTTTAATTGCTGATATCGGGCAAATTGATGCGCAGCACTAAGCTCATTGTGAGCCGTACTTGGTCTTATATCCGCATCAGGCAATGCTTTTCGCATTTTTTCAATAGCATTGAGTACCACTTCAATTGCACCTTCTCCTACTGTATGCGTATGTGGGTGAAAGCCTGCTTTTGCTGATTCAAGGATTAACGCATCAAGCATTTCTGTTGAATAGTAAAGATCGCCGTAACGATCTTTTTCGTGTTCAAGTTGATAAGGTTTTAATAGCCGTGCCGTCATTAATGGTGCTTGCATAACACCATCAACAAACAATTTAGTATGCGAAATTTTTATACCTGGTTTAGGTTGCCAGTTTTTATCATCATAATGATGAGCAAATTGCTTAACTTTGTCCAATAACAGCGGAATTTGATCTATTGAAGATACATCATCGGGTGGTAACTCATGTGCACCAAATAGGCGTATTGAAAGTGCGTCTTGTTGCTTAAGGGTCAAAAAAGCATCAGCAATGGTTTCGGTAATGCGAGCATCCATTACTGCCGTTACGCCTTGTTTATTCAGTTCTGCTTGTGATAATTTTGCAATATTCACCGCTTGCTGATCGGTCAGTTTAGATATGCTGTCAAATGCACGCATCGCCGGTGCATCTTCTAAAATGCCATTAAGTTCGCCATTATTAGTTCGACCAATCTTACCATCTGATGGTTCAGGCGTATCTTTATTAAGACCAAATTTTTCTAATGCCAGACTATTGGCAACGAGTGTATGGCAATCATTTGAAAACAAAATTACCGGGCGCTGGGTATTAAGTTTATCAAGGTCGAAACGTGTAATATCGGTACCTATTGGCAACACTTCTTGACGTAGCCATCCTCGTACTTGTAACCAATTGGTATCATTATCGGTTGAGTCTTGATCTAAATATTTTTGAATAATAGCTAAAGTTTGGTCAACGGTTAAACTTTGATAATTTAAATTACAAGAAGAGAGTTGCATTCCCCCCCAAAAAGTATGCAAATGCGCATCTATAAGACCGGGAATCATCGTTTTTCCTTGTAAATCGTAAACTGTCGTATTATTATCGACATACTGACTGCTATTTATTTGTTGCGTGCTCCCCGTTGCAATAATATAGCCATTTTCGATAGCAATAGCCTGACAAACACTGTCTTGTTTGTCTGCAGTATAAATATAGCCATTAATATAAATAACATCAGCTTTAGCCATTATTGGTGATTTCCTTAAATCAAGTTCTAAATAAACGTGAACGATAGCAGATTTATAAAAAATTTGTCAAATGCAATAATTTTCTTTATTGTGTGATGAGATTATGCTACAACTACAACCTTTAGTTACAGCGTCACAAGGTGAAAAGATGAAATATCAACAACTCGAAAACCTTGAATGTGGATGGAAATGGCACTATCTTGTGAAAAGGCATTTAGAAGGCGAGTTGATTACTCGTTATATTGAGAAGAGCGCAGCTCAGCACGCCGTAAATGAATTATTACTTTTAGAACATAATCCAATAGGTGTTGTGCAATGGATAAAACAGCATCTAAACCCTGATTTAGATAATCGCATGAAGCAGACCATTCGTGCGAAACGAAAACGACATTTTAACGCTGAGCAACAAAATACACGAAAAAAGTCTATTGATTTGGAATTTTTAGTTTGGCAACGATTAGCTAATTTGGCAAAACGCCGAGGTTGCACGTTGTCACAGACCATTACACAACTTATTGAGGATGCTGAGCAAAAAGAGCAATATGCAACGAAAGTATCGACAATAAAAGATGATTTACTGTCATTACTTGATGTGAAACAAGACAGTAAATAACGTAAATTACAGGATAAAATAGGTTTAATTATGGGAAAATCCCTTGTTATTGTGGAATCACCTGCCAAAGCAAAAACAATAAATAAATATCTTGGCAAAGATTTTGTGGTTAAATCAAGCGTAGGGCATATTCGCGATCTTCCAGTAAGTGGCAGTAGCCATCGAGTTGAAAAAACCACAAAAGATAAAGCCGAAAAAAAAGTAAAACGTTCTGAAAAACAGGTTTTAGTTGATCGTATGAGTGTTGATCCGTATAACGGTTGGAAAGCTCATTACGAAATTTTACCTGGTAAAGAAAGGGTTGTTTCAGAACTAAAAAAACTCGCTAAAGATGCCGATATGATCTACCTCGCAACCGACTTGGATAGAGAAGGGGAAGCAATAGCATGGCATCTGAAAGATGTTATTGGCGGTGAAGATAGCAAATATCGTCGTGTGGTATTTAATGAAATCACCAAGACAGCGATCAAAAATGCGTTTAATCATCCTTCCATGCTTGATATGGATAGAGTTAATGCCCAGCAAGCTCGTCGCTTTATGGATCGCGTTGTTGGTTTTATGCTATCACCTTTACTTTGGAAAAAAGTTGCTAGAGGATTATCAGCAGGTCGCGTTCAATCGGTTGCCGTTCGACTTGTGGTAGAACGCGAGCGCGAAATTCATGCCTTTATTCCTGAAGAATATTGGGATCTTTTTGCTGATTTAAGTACAGCGAACAACGAGCAACTCACTTTACAAGTTACTCATTATCAAGATGAAGCGTTCGAACCTAAAGATAAAGTCGCCATTGATATTGCACTAGCTGAATTAAACAACAGCCAATATCAAGTGACCAATATCGAAGAAAAGCCAACTAAGAGCAATCCAACTGCGCCATTTATTACTTCGACCTTACAACAAGCGGCGAGCACGCGCTTAGGTTTTGGCGTCAAAAAAACGATGATGCTTGCTCAGCGTCTTTATGAAGCTGGTTATATTACCTATATGCGTACCGATTCGACTAATTTGAGCCAAGATGCATTAGCCATGGTACGTGAATATATTGGCAAAAATTTTGGTGATAACTATTTGCCTAAATCACCAAATGTTTACAGTAGCAAAAAGAACTCTCAAGAGGCGCATGAAGCAATCCGCCCGTCAGACGTTAAATTACTGGCGGATAATATAAGTGATGTTGAAGCTGATGCGTGTAAACTTTATCAATTGATTTGGCGTCAATTTGTTGCCTGTCAAATGACTTCAGCCGAATATAACTCGACAACAATTACTGTTAAATCTGGTGATTTCTTATTAAAAGCTAAAGGACGTACCTTACGTTTTGATGGTTGGACTAAAGTGCAACCGCAATTGGCCAAAAATAATGATGATAAAATTTTACCCGCTGTATCAATTAACGATAAGTTGGGCTTGATTGCGCTTAATCCTAATCAGCATTTTACTAAACCACCAGCACGTTATAACGAAGCATCGTTAGTCAAAGAGTTAGAAAAACGTGAAATAGGTCGCCCATCGACTTACGCAACGATAATCTCAACTATTCAAGATCGTGGATATGTGCGTTTAGATAATCGTCGTTTTTATGCCGAAAAAATTGGTGAAATTGTTACTGATCGTTTAAATGAAAACTTCAATGATCTCATGAGTTATGACTTTACCGCGCGTATGGAAGATGCACTCGATCAGATTGCTAATAAAAAACAAGAGTGGCGAGAAGTGCTCGATCAGTTTTTTAGTGATTTTAGTAAACATCTTGAAGTGGCAGAGCAATCACCCGATAAAGGTGGTATGCAACTTAATCCTTTGGTGCTCACCCCTGAAATTAAGTGTCCTCATTGTGGGCGCGAAATGGGCATTAAAACAGCAGGAACGGGCGTATTTTTAGCGTGTTCAGGCTATGCACTACCGCCTAAAGAGCGTTGTAAACAAACGATTAATTTAATTCCTGAGCACGAAACTCTCAATATTTTAGAAGAGTCGGAAACCGCTGAAACCGATGCATTAAGAGCCCGTAAGCGTTGTCCAAAATGTCATACCGCAATGGATAGCTATTTACTTGATAATGAACGTAAATTACATATTTGTGGTAATAACCCAATTTGTGATGGCTTTATTGTTGAAAAAGGTCACTTTAAAGTAAAAAGTTATGAAGGTCCAATTATCGAATGTGAAAAATGTGGATCTGAGATGCATTTAAAATCAGGGCGTTTTGGGTTATATATGGGCTGTACTAATCCTGATTGTAAAAATACCCGTAAAATTTTAAAAAATGGTGATGTTGCGCCCCCTAAAGAAGATCCAGTCGATTTGCCTGAACTTAAATGTAGCAAATCTGACGCTCATTTTGTGTTACGAGATGGCGCATCAGGTATCTTTTTGGCTGCACATAATTTTCCAAAATCAAGAGAAACCCGTGCACCATTAATTGAAGAATTACAACGTTTTAAAGATCGGTTGCCCGAAAAGTTTATCTATTTAACGCAAGCACCGAATAAAGATCCGGATGGTAATTCTGCCATTGTTCGTTTTAGTCGTAAAAGCAAACAACAATATGTCACATCCGAAGTTAACGGAAAATCGACAGGTTGGGTGATGCAATACGTTGACGGTCAATGGATAAAGAGTAAAAAATAGGTCACAAAACCTAATATGTTTACCAAGTTGTTTTAGGTAATGCATGCGTTTTAGTATAAAAATGAGTTTACGTTTGTGCTAAAGTGTGAAAGGAGTTATTTTGTCCCTTTACCTCTTTGTTAATTGAAAAGGTGAAGGGAATAAAAAGAAAGGAACCTTTGTCATGAAATTGCAACAACTGCGTTATATAGTTGAGGTTGTTAATAATGATCTTAACGTATCGTTAACATCAGAAAAGCTGTATACTTCACAGCCTGGTATTAGTAAACAGATTAAGTTATTAGAAGATGAACTTGGTGTGCAAATTTTTACCCGCGTTGGCAAGCATCTTTCCGAAGTCACTGATGTTGGCGAACAGATTATAACTTTGGCAAGAGAAATCCTAAATAAATCCAATGATATTAAAATTGTTGCCAAAGAGTATAGTCAGCCAAATCAAGGTACCTTGACCATCACCACCACTTATACACAAGCTCGTTATACACTTCCGGTTGTCATTCAGCAGTTCATGAAACAATATCCCAATATTACTTTACATATGGAGCAGGGTTCATCACCACAATGTTTATTGCAAGCGCAAACCGGACAAGCCGATTTTGCTATTGTGACGGATCTCTCTCAATTAAGTGAAGATATGATTGCACTGCCTTGTTACCACTGGAATCAGGCTGTGATAGTGATGAAAGATCATCCTTTAGCAAAAAGTCGTTTAATTTCGATTGCTGAGTTATCTAAATACCCATTAGTTAGTTATGATTTTTCGAATGATGGGTCTGATTTGAATCAGGCTTTTAATAAGGCTAATCAATCACCTAATATTGTGTTTAGTACAACGGATGCCGATTTGATTAAAACCTATGTTAAATTGGGGGTTGGTGTTGGTATTGTTGCAAAGATGGCAGTGAGTCAAAATGAGGATAATGATTTTGTGGTACTGAGTGCAGGGCATATCTTTCCTTATAGTACGACGTATATTGCATTTTCGCGTTCACTATTTTTGCGCAGTTACATGTATGATTTTATAAGACAATTTTCTCCACATTTAAATAAATCAACCGTTGATCGCCTTATTTTGTGCGAAAATAACGTTGATGTTCAAACTATGTTCAATGGGGTGAAATTACCGATTCGTTAATGAGATTGAAATAATAGCGCTATCTGTTTAAGTCCGTAGTAATCAAATCAAATAAAGTGCGAAATAATTCGCACTTTTTCGTTTAGCACTATTTTTTATGGCGTGCTTTTAAAATACCTATCACATCTTGTAGTGATAGATTTTGATCTTGCAATAATACCAGTAAATGATAAATCAAATCGGCTGATTCATTTTTTAACTCTTCTTTATCATGAACGGTAGCCGCTAAAGCAGTTTCAACGCCTTCTTCACCTACTTTTTGTGCAATGCGTTTTGTTCCATCATGATATAATTTAGCTGTATAGGATGATGTTGGATCAGCACTTTTACGCGCTGCAAGCAGCTGTTCTAGTTCGAATAAAAATCCCCATGTCGTTTGTGCCTGAGCAAAACAGCTGTTAGTACCTGTGTGACAAGTTGGACCCACAGGATCAACTAAAATAAGTAATGTATCGTTATCACAATCGGTTGAAATACTTTTTACATTTAAAAAATTGCCAGATGTTTCACCTTTAGTCCATAGACGCTGTTTAGTGCGTGAATAAAAAGTTACTTTGCCACTATTTTGTGTTTGTGTTAGTGCATCTTGATTCATATAGCCAAGCATTAAGACATCACCCGAGACATAATGTTGGATGATAACAGGCATTAAATTATCCACTTTTTGCCAATCAAGTTTGCTTAAGTCTAATTTGGTATCGGAATTTGGAATTAGCATAATCGAATTTCTACTCCATGTTGAGCTAAATACTCTTTAAGTTCACCAATATTGATAATTTGTTTATGAAAAACAGAAGCGGCTAAAGCGCCATCCACATTTGCGTCCCTGAACGCTTGTAAAAAATGCGCCATTGTGCCTGCGCCGCCTGAGGCAATTAAAGGCACATGACAAGCATCACGCACAGCTTGTAGTTGTGTCAAATCGTACCCATTACGCACACCATCTTGGTTCATCATATTTAATACGATTTCACCAGCGCCGCGTTTTTGTACCTCTTTTACCCAATCTAAGGTAGTCCATTTGGTCGCAACTGTACGCTTTTCATCACCTGTAAATTGATAAACATGATAATGCTGAGATTGTTGGTCATACCAAGTATCGATTCCAACAACAATACATTGCACACCATAACAATCTGCTAATTCAGTAATTAAATCTGGATTAGCTAATGCGGGTGAGTTGATCGAAATTTTGTCGGCCCCAAATGTTAATATCTGACCTGCATCTTCAACCGTTTTAATCCCGCCAGCAACACAAAAAGGAATATCAATAACTTCAGCAACTTTTGCCACCCAACTTTTATCAACAACTCGACCATCAGATGAGGCTGTAATATCATAAAATACCAGTTCGTCAGCGCCTTCTTCGGCATATCTTTTCGCTAAAGGTACGATATCACCGATAATTTCGTGATTGCGAAACTGTACACCTTTTACTACTTGACCATTACGAACATCTAAACAAGGAATTATCCTTTTTGCCAGCATGAAATTGCCTCCTGAACTGTAAATTTACCTTCAAGTAATGCTCGCCCAACAATTACGCCTGCTACACCACTGTTTTGTAATGCTTTAACATCGTCTAATTGACCAATCCCACCAGAGGCTTGAAACTCGATTTGTGGGTATTTTTGACTGATTTCTTGGTATAATTCAACATTTGAACCGCTTAAGGTTCCGTCTTTCGAAATATCGGTACACAAAACATGCTTTAAACCAAAAGGTAGGTAGTTATCAATAACTTGTTCAAGTTTTTGCTTTGAGTCCTCTTGCCAGCCATGTATTGCAACGTATTTATTGCCTTGGCTGTCAATTCGAACATCGAGTGCCAATACCAAAGCTTCAGGACCGTAATGCTCAAACCACTGTTTAACCATTTCTGGTTGCTTTATTGCTGTCGAGCCGATAACTACCCGTGCAGCGCCAGCATCGAGCAGGGCTGTGACATCTGCTTGTGTGCGAATGCCACCTCCGATTTGAACCGGTACGTTAACGCCACTTATTAACGTTTTAATCAAGGCTATCTGCCGTGCGTTTGGATCTTTGGCACCAGTTAAATCAACAAGATGTAGTAATTTTGCACCTTGCTTTTCATAAGACTGTAACCGAGTTAAAGGATCGTTACCGTAATTGCGTTTTTGATCATAATCACCTTGATGTAAACGGACAACTGAACCATCAATTAAATCAAGTGCCGGTATAATATTTGGAAATGTTGACATTGTTATATCTCCAAAAAGTTTTTTAGCAACGTTGCACCGACCGAGCCAGAACGCTCGGGATGAAACTGTACGCCGTAAAAGTTGTCTTTTTGTACGGCAGCGGTAAAGCTTTCGCCGTAATTGGTTTCTGCAATAGTTGCTGAGCATAATGGCATCGCGTATCCATGTACAAAATAAAAATAAGCACCATCTGGAATATCACGAAACAGATGATGTCCGGCTTTAGGATAGACCTGATTCCATCCCATATGAGGTAGTGGCAATCCACGATCAGGTATTTCAGTTACTGTTTCATGGATAATGCCTAAAGTATGAACATGCCCTTCATGGCTAAAATCAGCTAAAAGTTGCATGCCAAGGCAAATCCCTAATACTGGTTGGGTGCAAACTTTAATGAGATCAATTAAATCGCGATCTTTGAGTTTTTGCATTGCCGATGAAGCCGAGCCGACGCCAGGTAAAAGCAGTTTATCTGAATTAAGTACCACATTAGGATCAAGACTGATTATCGATTTATAACCTAATCGATCTATGGCATATTTTACTGATGAAAGGTTAGCACAACCGGTATCTAAAATGACAATATTCATTACAGGACTCCTTTTGAGCTTGGTAATCTGTCACTTTCAATCTTAATAGCTTGTTTTAATGTTCTGGCAAAAGCTTTAAACAAGCTTTCTACTTTATGATGATCGTTAACACCTTCAGTTTCGATATGTAAAGTAATTGCCATTGCATAACTTAGTGAGTAAAAAAAGTGTTCAACCATTTGTGTACTCATATCGCCAACTTTTGGTGTAGTAAAATGTGCCGAGAAAACAAGATATGGTCGGCCCGAAATATCCATTGCGCATTTTGCTAAACATTCATCCATTGGAATGACCGAAGCATAACGTGTGATACCCCGTTTATCACCTAGAGCTTGTTTTAAGGCTTCGCCTAAGGCAAGTCCAGTATCTTCAATAGTATGATGATCGTCAACATGTAAATCACCTTGTACTTGAATATTGAGTTTAATTCCGCCATGTGTCGCTATTTGATCTAACATATGGTCAAAAAAACCAATACCGGTGTTGATTTGACTACCACCTTGACGATCAAGCCAGACTTCAACTAAAATTTTAGTTTCTTTAGTATTACGTTCAACTTTAGCATAACGATCAGCTGTGGTTAGCCTTTGGGCTATTTCGCTCCAATTGAGTGTTTCGGGATTATAGTGCAATCCTTTTATTTGCATATTTTCGGCAAGTTGCATGTCGGTAAGTCTGTCACCAATTACATAACTATGCGCTTTATCTAATTTGCCACTGGTAAGATAAGGAAGAACCAGTTGTATTTTAGGTTTTCGACACTGACAATGATCTTCAGGAAAATGAGGGCAGATCAAGACTTCTTCGAAGTTAACTCCTTGTGATGTAAAGATTTGCATCATTAAATTATGCGGTCCATCAAAATCTTGTTGCGGATAACTTTTAGTGCCAAGTCCGTCTTGATTTGTGACCATGACTAATTTATAGCCTGCTGATTGGAGTTTAAGTAGGGCAGGAATAACATTAGGTTCAAAAGCCAATTTTTCAAAACGATCGACTTGAAAATCAATAGGTGGTTCGGTAATTAATGTACCATCACGATCAATAAATAAATATTTTTGTAACATTATTGCTCCTATTTTATCGCTTTGAGTGCTGATATTACAGCTTCACATTCGGCTTGTGTGCCAATAGATATTCGAATAATATTTTTTTGTCCAATGGATTTGCTTTGATCTCGCAAAATGATACCTTGATTCCAAAGGGTCTTAAATACATCTTTATCATCTTGGAATTTAACACATAAATAATTAGATCGACTAGGATAAACTTTTTCAACAATCGATAATTGATTCAGTGCGTTTGCAAATTTTTCTTTTTGGTTATTGAGATTGATAACGTGAAGTTTCATGGTATTTATGCCGTCTTTACTTAAAGCTTGAGCGGCAATGTCTGCTACAGGGGTTGCTAATGGATAGGGAGCAATGACTTTTTGTAATGCATCGATCACCGGTTTATTAGCGATGGTAAACCCGCAGCGTAATCCTGCCAAAGCAAATGCTTTAGATAAAGTCCGTAAAATCACTAAATGTGGATAGGTCGCTAGCCATTTGATCACAGAAGATTCAGGCGAAAACTCGATATAAGCCTCATCAATAACAACCAGTGCGCGGTCTTTTGCCATATTAAGTAATGATTTGATATCATCAGGATTAATTAGGTTGCCAGTTGGATTATTGGGTGAACAGACATAAATTAATTTTACGCTATCAAGATTTTGTTTAATTGCGTCAAGATCGAGTTGCCAATCTGCTTTAGTAGGGACTGTTTTGGTTTGAACTCCGAGTGTTTCAGCGCTAACTTGATACATACCATAAGTTGGCGGGCAATATAAAATACTATCTTGTTCTGGCTCACAAAATGCTCGCATTAATAGTTCAATCGCTTCATCTGCCCCTCGACTGACAATTAATTGTTCATTAGTGACTCCTGCATACTGCGCATATCGGCTAATTACCTGTTCAGGTTGTGGTTCTGGATAGCGATTTAAGGTTTGTTCAGTTAATTCAAAATGAGGCGCAACAGGGTATTCGTTAGCGTTAAGCCATACATCACCTTTACCACCAATACGACGGGCGGATTGATATGGGGTCAGTTTTTGCACATTCTTTCTGACTAGTTGATTAATGTCCATTGTTTATCCCTAATTTTACTTGGTTGTATTTAGTGTCGCTAATCGTAAACTAACCGCTTGTTTATGGGCGGTTAGCTGCTCTGCTTCTGCCATGAGTTCAACGGCATGACCAATCTCTTTCAACCCTTCTTGAGTGAGTTTTTGCACTGTCATACGTTTTTGAAAATCAGCTAGCCCAAGACTTGAGTAAGTTGCTGTATAACCATAAGTGGGTAGTACGTGGTTGGTACCCGATGCATAATCACCAGCAGATTCCGGCGACCAATCACCTAAAAAGATTGATCCAGCACTGTTTATTTTATCAACTAAGTCATCTGCATTTCGGGTTTGTATAATTAAGTGTTCTGGCCCATAGCGATTACTAATTGTTACACATTCTTCTAAATCTTTAGTCACAATCAAACGGCTTTCTTGTAAAGCTTTTTGGGCGATCTCATGTCGTGATAATGTACTAAGTTGTTTGTCCACTTCAGTAGATACTGCTTGCGCGATTTTTTCATCAGGGGTAAGCAAAACCACTTGTGAATCTGGGCCATGCTCTGCTTGAGATAATAGATCGGCTGCGATAAAGGCTGGATTTGCCAAACTATCAGCAATGACCAAAACCTCAGAAGGGCCCGCTGGCATATCAATAGCAGCACCATCAAGGCGTTGACTCACTTGGCGTTTAGCTTCGGTCACAAAAGCATTACCGGGTCCAAAAAGTTTATCAACTTTAGGGACGGATTCTGTGCCAAATGCCATTGCCGCGATAGCTTGGGCTCCACCTAATTGATAAATTTCACTTATGCCACAAAGTTCAGCAGCATATAAAATTTCGTCAGCGATTGGAGGGGGCGAACATAAAATTACTTTACGACATCCGGCAATTTTTGCTGGAGTGGCCAACATTAATACCGTTGAAAATAAGGGGGCTGAACCACCTGGAATATATAACCCTACTGAATCAATAGGTCGAGTGACTAGTTGACAATTTATGCCTGGCATCGTTTCAACATTGATGACAGGTTTAACTTGGGCTTGATGGAATTTTTTGATATTTGATACCGCTAACTGCATGGCTTGCTTCAATTCTTGATTGACTCGAGCAGTTGCCGCTTTTATTTCAGCTTCAGTTAATTTTATTTGTTTAATTTGGACTTTATCAAATTTATTACTAAGTGCTATTAGTGCCTTATCACCGTCTTGTTTTACTTGTTCTAAAATTGCCGTAACAGCCTGACTGATAGTATCTGATGCAGCAATGGCAGGTCGCATGAGTAGTGCTTGCTGTTGTTTATCTGAACATTGTTGCCAATATGAGATTTTCATTTTTATTACTCCATCATTTTTTCAATTGGTAATACCAAAATAGAGCTGGCACCTAATGCTTTTAATTTTTCCATGGTTTCCCAAAACAGTGACTCGCTGCTAACCATGTGCAGCGCAACTCGATTTTGTTCGCCTGTCAACGGGAGGATTGTTGGATTCTCAGCGCCGGGTAACAATGCAACGACTTGGTCTAACACTTCAGTTGGAGCATGTAACATAATATATTTTGATTCTCGTGCTTGAATAACACCCTGAATACGTGTCATTATTTTATCGATTAAGGCTTGTTTGACTTGTGGCATTTCACCTTGTCGCTGAATCAGGCAAGCTTTAGATTGGTAAATAATTTCAATTTCTCGTAGCCCGTTGGCTTCTAACGTGGCGCCACTAGAGACAAGATCGCAAATCACATCGGCAAGTCCAGCGCGCGGAGCGACCTCGACCGAACCATTTAGCAAGCAAGTTTTAAAGTTGACGTTGTATTGTGATAGATAACGACGCAATAAGTGTGGGTAAGTAGTGGCAATACGTAAATCATTTAAACATTCAGGGCCAGTATAATCAAAATCACGCGGCGCAGCGATTGATAAACGGCAGCCACCAAAATCTAAACGCCGTAATTTTTTATATTGTGGATTTTCACCTTCTGCTTGACGGTCTAGCACTTCTTCCTCTAGAACGTTTTCACCAACAATACCAATATCTACGACTCCATCAATTACCAAACCAGGTATATCATCATCACGAACACGTAAAATATCAATTGGCATATTTTCAGCAAAAGCAATTAAACGTTGCTCTTGAAGATTAATTTTAATACCACACTGCGCAAGCAATTTTTTTGACTCATCACTTAAGCGTCCCGATTTTTGCATAGCAATGCGTAAACGTGAATTATCCAACATATTTATTCTCCAACTTAACCAAAATTTATCAACTAAAAACAAAAAACCCTCGGAAGTTTGATCTTCCGAGGGTTTTCTATTTGCTTTTGCGTTATCACCGGAAGATCAAATGTCTTCCAGCACCTATCGCCCGAAGACTATTCAGGAATGATGATGGTGATGATGTTTAATAACTAAAGCGCAAAAACAATTCATAAAATAAACCAATAATTTAATTGACTATAAATACTGTTGTACAAAATATAACAGTTTTTGCTTACTGGCAACTGTTTTTTTAGTTTTGATCAAAAAAATCTAAAAAAAATTTACCTTAACGTCGATTTGACCTCTTTATTGTGAATAAACATGATCATTTTATAGAATATTTTTTAGCTGGTGACTGACCTTATAACGACAAAAATATTCTATTTTTTCTAAAAAAGTTGTTAGTGCTTGGGGATCAAAACAGCTTTTTATAAAATAACAGCCATCTCCGGTAATTTTATAAAATTCAATTATTTCGTGATAAGATTTAATTAGCTGCTCGAAAGATTCAAATTGATTCGTGTTCATGTAAATAGTGATGAATTGCAGATGTTTGGTTTTTTCTTTGATTGTAAATTTTTCAATAATACCTTTAATTTGTAACTCTACTACTCGTTGACCGACTGCTTGACCAGACAGATAGATTTTTTCACCAATCTCTTTCCAGGATTGTCGACTGTTATTTTTAAGTTCATTTAAAATAGCTCGATCTTTTTTATCCATTTTTTCACGCTGAAAGTTAATTTATCTAAATGCTTTCAATACACTATGTTAGGCAATGACAAATTATCGCATAATTTAGTTGTATAAAACAATGACAGGAGAAAGCAGTGAAACAAGGATTAGTAATTATTGATGTACAAAATGACTATTTTCCGCAAGGTAAATTTACATTAGTTGATACTGAACGTGTCCTAAACAACATCTTAACAATACAAAAATATTTTTCCGAAAATGGCTTACCCATTTTTTATATTCAACATATTAAATTAGATCCTAATGCAGCTTTTTTTGCCAAAGGGAGTCATGGTGCCGACATTCACCCAGATTTGCTAGCTTCGAGCAATCAATATAAACAAATTATACAAAAGTCTTATCCCAATAGTTTTTTTCAAACCGATTTACAACAAAAATTACAGCAGCAAAATGTTAAACAATTAGTTATTTGTGGCATGATGAGTCATATGTGTATTGACTCCACGACGCGATGTGCCAGCGAATTAGGTTATCAACCAATATTGATTGATGATGCTTGCACTACTCGAGATCTTGAGTTTAATGGTGAATGGATACCGGCTAAAACTGTCCATAACAGTTTTATGTCTGCTTTAATGAATTTTGCATCTGTAATAAGTTGTGAACAGTTTATTGAGATTAGTTAAGTCATAGAATGAACAATTATTAAATCGATTCTTTTGATGTTTTTATTGAATTTTATTGTTGATTTGCAATGTGATATAATTTAACTATATGAAAAAAGGTTATTTATTATAAGAATTCGTCATGTTGCATCCTTCAGATCATACCGATAGCTATATATTCGTATGGCTGTTTATGTTTCCTTTCTTTTATTTACCCTATTTAAGTGCTTTTTTGTTTTTTGGGATTAGATATCATTGGTTTGTTAAATATTGTTTAGTCATTTTTATTGGTTTACTTTGCTTTGACTTGTTTGATTATATCTATATGGATATGGGTGTGATGGTATTAGTGCTGTTATCCATTTTTACTATTCTTTTTCCGATCACAATTCGATACCATCGTGCTCACAGATTAAATAAATCTAATAACTATAAAGTTGATTTGTATCGTTGTACTCAAGTTGCGACATTACTTATCATTGGATGGTTATCATACAGTCTATGTTATAGGGAATTTTCCCTTTTATTATTTCCAATAACAGGTATTCTTTTTGCCTTTGCTATTCGATATTATCAATTACATAGAAAAACGTACCAAGGTAAAAAACAGAAATTTTTTGATGTGATCTATTTTATCTTACCGTTTTTGTCTACATGCTTTTGGCCTATTTATCTGATTATCCCTACTATGATTGAGTAAACTTCCAAGTAATGAATGTTAACAAAGTAGCGGTTAGTCTTTTTTCTAACGATACGATTTATCGTGTTTATCCCAAGTAAGGTTATGATGCAAATTTTGGGATCAATTCTACTGATGTTTCAACTGTCAATTTTTGTGATTCGGTAACCACAGTAAATCAAAAAAATTATTATATTAACTCGGTAACATAAGAGGAGGATAAATCTTAGCAATTAAGCTTAAATTGTCCCATGATATTGCCGACAGTAATTGGGCATGAACAACGTGGTAAAGTGATTAAAAAAAGCGCACAAAGCACACAAAATTGTTGGTGCTATTATTGAAGAGATGAGCCTAAATTAATTTCCTTAATATTTTCATCGCAACTGTATTAGGAAAGGCAATAAGCTTGTTGCTTAATTTTGCCTTTCCTTTGTTTTTTCTTATTAACTTTTTAGTTTAATTTATTGTTTGGTTTTTTATAGCAGATTGATTAATTGATACCTTTTAGAGAAAAGGCTAAAGCATCCAGTACCTAATAGCAATAAACTTAATGCTGTCATTGCCATAAATGCAGGGTATTCAAAGCCGCCCCCCGTATTAGTAAACATCCATCCATTTGCTGAATGAATATAAGTAATAACAATCATCTGAATTACGGCTAAAAAGCTGATTATGCGTGTGAAAATCCCTAACAATAATAAAACACCACTCCCAATTTCAAACAAAATAGTTAAATACCCCACAAAACCTGGAAAACCAAGTGACTCAAAATATTGGGCAGTGCCAGCAGGGGTAAACACAACTAATTTAGTAAAACCATGCGCTAAAAACATGACACCAAGCGTAATGCGTAAAATAAGTGAGGCTAAATCAATTCGATATTGTTTCATTTTATTTTTCCTATATGTTAACAATTATTATCATTTAAATGGTAAGTTCATCATAATGGTTATTTATTTGTAGATAAATAAGCTATTATGTGACTTATTGTCTCATTAAGTGGAACAATTACTTGACTAGGTGAAAATGGATGAATAAATCAAATAAATTTTTGGAGATGACAGTTTTTGTCACCGTTGTTGATTGTAACAGTTTTATTGAAGCAGCGGGTAAATTAAATTTGTCTAAACAAGCGGTATCGCGTTATATTCAAGCTTTAGAAGATCGCCTACAAGTAAGATTATTACAGCGTACAACACGTAATATGGTTGTAACTAATGAAGGGCAAACCTTTTACTGGCAAGCAAAAGCCATTATTAATGCTACAGCAGAAGCAGAAGAAAGTCTGAGTTTAAAGCAAGCTAGCCCACAAGGTATTTTACGAGTTAATGTTCCTGTTAGTTTTGGTGTTTTGCATTTAGCACCATTATGGCAAAAATTTAGCAAAAAATATCCTCAAATCATTTTAGATATCACTCTATCCGATCGCTTTGTTAACTTATTGGAAGAGGGATATGACCTAGCTATTCGAATTGGTAATTTAGACAATTCTTCTTTAATTAGTCGTAAATTAGCTACAACTAAAATGATTGTAGCCGCTTCTCCTGATTATATTGCTCATTATGGTATGCCAATAAATCCCGATGATCTTAAACAACATAAAATTATTATGTACAGTCACTGGGCAAAAAAAGAGCAATGGAATTTTTATCAAAATAATCGCTGTTATTCGGTAAATTTGAGTGCAAATGTCTATTGTAATAATGGCGATACATGCAGGCAAATAATACTTCAAGGTGGTGGTATCTCAAAGCAGCCTGACTTCATTATTGGTCAAGATGTTAAAGCCGGTCAGTTAGTTTCGGTTTTAACTAATTATTATGTTGAAGATTATAATATTTATGCAATGTATCCAAGCCGTAAATTATTGCCACTTCGTACTCGTTGCTTAATCGACTTTTTAATCAGTGAGCTTGAACAGGTACAGTGGTAAAGTTGTTGTTGAAAAAAACGATACTATTTGAAAAAAATAGATAAATAATATAAGGTATACATAAAAATGATTAAAGTCATATTTTGTTATAAATAATGTTATAACACAACAATGTATTAGGAAATTTTCATGAGTATTTTGTCTAGACTGTTTACTTTTAAAAAAAGTAATGTAGCGCAATCAGACAGTGCGATCATTGAAAATCCCGCTATAAAAAATCCGCTTTCATTAACTATTTTAGTTGATCGTACTCTCTCTTTTGATTTCAATAAATTAACTCGATCTCTAGGCAAAGTTGATTCTTCAATGAAGAAAGTCAAGTTCCAGTCTTTGCCTTGTGGCAAGGGTGAAGCATTTAATGCTTTAGCGAGTTGGAACCAACACTTAATTAAAGTTGTTGGTTTTGATACGGCTTGCTCACCCGAGGTAGTAAAGCAAAGTATTGAATTTGCCAGGGATAATCAAGATTTAATTGAAACGATTAAAAATCATAATAGCCATATTATAATCTCTTATTATGGTTATGAAGATGATCTTATTAAACAGTATTTGATATTAACGCAATTTGCTATTGGCTTTGAACATTTTAATATGGTAGGGCTACTTAACCTAAAGGCACAGACTATTTTGTCAACTCATGTGGTTAGTGCGTTAGTTGAGAGTGATAATGGGATTGAATTACTTTGTGAATGTTTACCCCTATTTTTTGTCGGTTTTAAAGCCATGAAAGTAGATATTCATACTGGCATCTGTATGCGAACTTATGGTGCTGGTCAGCTAGGATTTCCCGATTTTGCTGTGTTTGCTGAAAGTTTTGATGAAACAGATAAATACCTAAATATATTCAATAATCTATTATTGTATTTGCATCAGACTCATGCAGAAATAGCAGCAGGGCATACTATCGAAGATGATCGCGGTAAAATAATGCTTTTGCGTGAACCCTCAGCAGAAGAGGGCTTTTTAAAAGATGGAAGTTTGGTATTAGTGGCGCAATATCGTAAAGTATAATTCTTAATAACATCCTGCACTAATGACAATTTAGTGCTTATTTTTTGATTGTATATGATAAAGGAAGGTATCAATGAATTTTTTTTCACGTCTTTTTGGTAAAAAAAACAAATCAATGTTAGAGAGTGGCACATTAGTGGCTAATCCAAATATTGACAATGCCATAAGCCTAAGTGTTTTGTTTAAGGGCAAATTGGATTTTGATAAAAATCAATTAAAAGAAGCGCTACTTAAGATAGATCCTTCAATAAAAAATATTCAATATGAAACACCATTCGAGCAATTAGATGGAGGATGTTACTTGTTAATTGGTTGGGATAAACATGTTATTCAATTAATTGGTATGAATCATCCTTATCCTGCCAATGCGTTAGAGCCTTGTATTGCCTCAGCACATTATAGCCAAGATATCAAAGAACAAGTTCGTCATCACGATAGTCATTTAATGTTATTTTATAAAGGCTATGAGCAAGATGTCCTCGAACAATATTTAGCATTGGCGCGTTTAGCAGCAAGTTTTGCAACGTTTAATGCGTTAGCCGTCATAAATGAGCAAGCTCATACTTCTTTCCCAATTGAATCACTGTTAGAATTAGTTACTGATGAAGATGGAATTGATTTACTATCCACTTCTTTACCAACATTGTTCTGTGGGTTTGTTAAATATCAAGTGGAAAACGTCGACGGTGTCTGGATGCGTACCTATGGTGCCGATGCATTTGGGCTGCCAGATTTTGCTGTATTAGCGAAAAGTCATGATGAAAGCGAATACTACTTTACGTTATTTAGTAATGTGCTCAATTATTTACGTGAAAGTGGCGCAACCATGGTTGCGGGCGATACAATGGAATGTGGCGATGACAAAATGATGTCTCTACGCGCACCAAATAATGATGAATCTTTCCTAAAAGATGAAGGTAATGTGCTCGTTGTTGAAATCCATGATAGTCAAGTTAATTCTTAATTGAATGACTCACTCATTTGCGATGACATTATCAACGTAATGGTTTTTATCATTTTTAATTTCATTACCGATGATTAAATAAATTAAAAAATCATTATAAATTTATGAAAAATGATATCACTTAGCATTGATATCATTTTTTCATGGTAATGACAATATCGCCAGGACTAAGTCGAATATGTTTGCCATGATATTGGTATTCTATCCATAAATTCGGATTGTTCGATTCACAATCATTCATGATTCGGAATTCACTGTAACCGGTGTGCTGATCCAAAATGGGCAAAATGTTGTCAATATGACCTTGAAAATCATGTTTATCGAGATAAATAATTAACTGTTTTATTAACGCTAACTTTCGATCAAATACAGAATGATGTTTCTGATATGATTCAATAAAATTAAGAATGTCTAGCATTTGCTACCTTTATACGAAGTTAAATCAAGTTATTATGTGTAGTTATACTTGGCCTTTTATCTGTTATCAATTATTTTATCAAATTTGATTGAATCTTTATCTCGATCTTTTGGATACTATGGCTATACGTATTTTATAAAGAATATTGCTTGAGGTATTTAATGTTAAAGTAACGGCTCTAGGATAATTGAGCCGTTCTTTAATAATTTTGTGCAGTTTTTGGCGATTATAGATTAACGACGAATCGCTTTAAATTGCTGGGTGGTCTGTTTTAGAGCAATTTCGGTCGGTAAACGTTCCATTGAGCTTGCACCATAGAAACCATTACAATCTGGACAATTTTGTAAAATATACTCAGCATCTTCAGGGGTTGCAATTGGACCACCATGACATAGTATGATGATATCAGGTCGAATTGCCTTCGCTGCTTTTGCCCATTGATTAATTAGTGGTACACAGTCAGCAAGTTTTAGTGCAGTTTCTGCCCCGATACTTCCGCCGGTTGTTAGTCCCATATGAGGTACTAAAATATCTGCGCCGGCTTTTGCCATATCAATAGCATTTTGTTCACTAAATACATAAGGTGTTGTCAGTAAATCTTTTTGATTTGCTTGACGAATCATCTCAACTTCTAACGCATACCCCATGCCTGTTTCTTCAAGATTTGCCCTAAAGTTACCATCGATTAAACCAACAGTTGGAAAGTTTTGTATGCCAGCAAAACCGGTTTCTTTTAATTTATCTAAAAACTGATCAAATTGACAAAATGGATCGGTGCCATTTACGCCAGCTAGCACAGGGGTATTTTTAACTACCGGTAACACCTCTTTTGCCATATCCATAACAATTTCGTTGGCATTCCCATAAGCAAGTAAACCTGCTAGCGAACCACGACCCGCCATACGATAACGGCCAGAATTATAGATAACAATGAGATCGATACCACCCGCTTCTTCGCATTTAGCCGACAATCCAGTACCAGCACCGCCACCAATAATTGGTTGGCCTTTAGCTATCATATCGTGAAATTTTTTTAACAACTGTGCGCGTTTACTTGTCATAATTCTCTCCATTTATTTCATTATTTTTTTAAATTCGTTGATAATTAGATCACAAAACTGTGGTGAGTTTATGTGATAAGGAACTTTAATTAATCGTCTTTTTTCGGTGACCATATACGTTTTTTCGAACTCTTCAATAAAGGCTTTGTTAGCGTCTGGTGACCAAAACGCACCGCCTTTTATATCTAAGGCTGAAAATCCTTCTTCGGGGATGATAAAGGTGACATATCCTTGGCATTGGTTAAGTTTATTTGCAATCCAATTCGCCATTTGTTGATTTTCTTCTGGTGTGGTTCTCATTAATGTTACTTGCGGATTGTGTGGATAGAACAATCGATTTTGATATTTTTCAGGAATGGTATCAGGGCTTGCAAAATTAACCATATCGAGTGCCCCACAAGATCCAATATAAGGTATTTGGCTTCTAGCTATCGCATCAAACCGATTATCATCGCAAGCCAATACACCGCCAAATAAATAGTCGCATACTTCGGTTGTTGTAATGTCAAGCACGCCATGTAAAAGGTGGCTATCGGCTAATTTTTCCATTGCCTTTCCACCACTACCCGTGGCATGAAAAATTAAGCAATCATATTGATCATGAAGCTGAGCTGAAACAGATTGTACACATGGTGTTGTTACACCAAACATCGTTAACCCTATCGCTGGTTTATCTTCGACCACTTCTTGCTTTTTAAATAATATTGAACCAGCGATAAAGTTTGCTGCATTGCTTAAAATTTTTCTTGAGATAACGTTTATCCCAGCAATATCAGTAACTGAGTACATCATGGCAATATCACTAGCACCGATATAACCCGAAATGTCACCCGATGCCATGGTTGATACCATCAATTTAGGTATACCAATTGCTAATGACTGCATAGCCGGTGTAATTAATGCAGTGCCGCCTGAACCGCCCAACCCCAGTATTGCACCAATATCGTTTTGTTTAGATAAAAATAGCTCAAACGCTTTCGCCATTGCGACAATGGCTTTTCCTCTATCTCCACAAAAAACAGCACTACTACCTTCAGGATGAAAACTAGCAATCAGACTGGCACTGACATCAGCCAGATGATTAAAAGCATGGGGCTGCGTTGATAAGTCGACAATTTTACAGATTAAATCTTTTTCAGCGAGCAGGTTTTTAATATAAACAATCTCTTCCCCTTTGGTATCAAGTGTCGATACTAAATAAATCATATTGTTAGATGTCATTTATCCCTCCTTTATGGATAAATTAAAATTCGATACTTTGACCTATGGGGTGATAGTCTGCCACATATTATAAATCAAAAATGAGACTTTAGTCTCATTTTTTGTTAAATCATAAAATTTATTGAATACCGAAAATTGAAGTATGATATATACATTAAAAATGTAATTAGAAAATTGACCGTATGACTCATAACAGCTTAGCTTCATCACCTAAATATAGCGGTGTGAAAAAACGAACGTTTGATCGTTTAATCAATACTGCACTAAATGCCCTAGAGCAGGGGTGTGAACTGACGATTACTGAACTTGCAGATAAATCGGGTATATCTAGAGCCACAGCTTATCGTTACTTTCCAACTCAAAGCGACTTAATTGCTGCTGTTGTAGAAAGCGCATTAGAGCCGATCTTTAACTGGCAATCCGATAATCAAGATCCAGATCAACAAATATTGGATTTTTTAGCTTTTGCCTTTCCACAAATGTTAAAACATGAAGGGGCACTTCGTGCAGCATTAAGAATTTCATTACAACAATGGGCAGCAGAAAGAACAACGTCATCTCAACAAAGTGATAAGTTAGTTCGTGGTAACCGGAAGGAAATTTTATCAACTATTTTAAAACCACTTAAATCTCAAATGCCTGAACAAATCTATAATAATGTTTTGCATGCGATTTCGGTTATTTATGGGTCAGAAATATTTTTAGTGCTGAAAGATATCTGGAAACTCGATAACCAACAGGTAGTATCTTTGTCACAATGGATGGCTAAAGCAGTCATTAATCAGGCTAAACAAGATGCGCTAAAAATTCAATAAACGCAGTATGCTAACAGCTCAACGCTCTAATTAATGGAACTACATTAAAGTTTATTGAATCTGTTGATAATAATCTACACTAAAAGTGTAGTATCAGCACAAAGTAAAATGATAAAAAATACCTTAGCCTTATCAGCCCTAGCAACGTGAGAACATCAACTTAGCTTAATTAAAACAAGCAAGTACGTTAAAAGCATATTGGAAAAAGTGCCTTATCTTTTATTCAGCAATAAAATTGAAAATAGTATTGAGTGTGTAATGCTGATTACCTCTAAACTTAAAGTGCTATGATTTATTATCCAGCATGTTTATATGTAGACCAACCTAAAATGACTAGACACAACTGGGCTTTTATCCGCAAAAATGCTAATAACAAGTAAAACGCTAGCACGCTAAAACTGAGTACAGATTTTTATTTAATAGTGATTGATGAAAAGGAGGGAAAAATTAAAAGTAAATCTGTGGGATTTGCCTCATCCGGTTGTTGTTGTTTTTAGTTGTTTAATCGACTATGGCTAACTTGTTGTCTAGCATAAGTTCAATGATTACGTTCTAACAATTTTGATAGCATTTGATGAAAAATTGGCGTGTTATTGCCCAATACTGAAAAAAATTGATTATCGATCGCTTCCACTAAAGATACTGTTTCATTGGCTTTATCTAAACCACTTTGTGTCAAATTAATACGCTTTGCTCGGCTATCTTTGATTGAGGTCGATCGCTTTACTAACCCTTTTTTTTCTAAATTATCTAAAATTTGCGAAATTGTCATGACATCAATATTGGTTTTGGTCGCTAATATTACTTGGGTTATTTCGTCATCAGATTGGGATAGATAAGCAAGCGTTGCCAGTACAATAAATTGGGGGTGAGTAATCGCGTATTTTTTTAGACATTGTTTGATTTTGGTCTGCCAGGACGAATAAGTGCGCATAAAGACAAATCCTAATGAGTCAGCGTCTTTTACAAATTGTGTACGAAACTTATTGTCCTGAATCATCATTTACCTTTCAACTAAATTTTTCAATGCATATGTTTTGTCAATAATATCATCAGACAGTTGTTTTATGAAATGATAAGATGCACTATCCGCTACGTTTTGATTAGGCTTTAATGATATTTCTGATTTTAATGCATATTGATTTGTTGCAATTGGCACAATTTGATGTGAAAAATAGAAAACGCCCATCTCTGGCATCATAAATTGTTCAGTAAATTCTTGATTAACGATAACCTTTGATAAAGTAACGGGCATTTCTGGTGTATTTTGTAATTTAAATATACCTTCTGCACCCGTTTTCATCTCACCGAATAATTTAAAATCCTCAAGATCGGTTTCCCACAATTTTCTTAAAGATAAATCAACATAATATTGCCATACGTGTTCAGGTTTAGCCGTAGTAGGGAGTAAAAACGAGGTTGTAATAGTATTCATAGTGTTCTTCCATGATTTTAATAAGTGTTATTATTATAAGTGTACATATTAAATTAGTAAAGTATATTTTTGGAATTTAGTATTATCAACAACGGAACGATTTTTTGTTATTCAATTTATTGAATACTAGCTAGATTTTTGCTGTAGCGATTTAATAGTCATTTATATTTTATGTTGAATCATCTCTGGCATACTCAGGTTTGTCTATCTGCACCTGTTATTTTGTTAATTAAGGCTTTTATAATGTAAATTAAATGGTTTTTATGGTGGAAAACTCTTGTAAAGAGTAATGGTTAAAAAAATGGTTAACATTTGATTTTAAATGTTTTATAGGCTGATTGCACGATAAGTGTCATGCATGTCATTATCCATTACATTTAATAAACAGTACTAAATAGCTGACAAGTATTGATTAATAGTTTTGGTTTTTAGCACTTTTATCGTAGAATGCCCAGCAATATTTTAACTATATATACCTAGTGATGAATCTAATTATGTTAAGCATTCATTATGCTAGTTAGACTTTCACTTTATCAAATCAGATTTGCTTTTAAACTTAGTAATTCGTAATAACATTATTTATTGATCAAATAAGACAAATATTAAGCTTATCAAAACCGTTGATTTTTGCTTAGTATTTAAAGCAATACATTTTAAATAGTACTTTAATATCAGTTGTAGATTATCCCTATTAATTTTATGTTCAACGTGAACTCAAAATGTTAGTTGTCAATTTTTTTTGAAATATCCTAGGAGATAAGCAATGAGAGAGGATAGTAGTATCTATAATGGTATAAGCCAAATTTTACTTAATGTCGCGCCAATAGAAGCGAAAAAAGTGATTATGAAAGCTAAATTTTTATCAAATGATCAGCGTTGCCATTATGAATATGATTATATCAACGATCTTAATGAAAGAAATTGGTTTACGACTTCAAGATATGTGAATTTAGGAATATTAAGTTATCTAATCAAATTAAGGCAATTTCACATCGATAATAATTTAACTAACGGTAAGACAATATGGACAGGATGTGAATTGATGATTGATTTAGATAAAAATAGAGTCAATATTAATTTTATGTACGATTAAATGCCCAAGCAACTAAAAAGATCCCAAAAAAAAGATCTTTTTAGTTGTTTAAACTCACCTTTGTATGATGATAACGCTATATTTATTGATTTAACTTTGTTTGCATAAAATGAATATTAGCAGTTAACTATGAATTTTCTTCAAGCACGTCATTAAACAGCGAATAGTAAACTTAGTCATTTAATGACTAAATAAGGTTTTGCTGTGTAATACTCAAAATGATTAATGATATTGTGTCTGCTGTTGATATTGTTCATCATTAACTAATAATAAGCATGTATCACTATTTGATACCGCCTTTTGCAAGCGTTGTTTATCCTGTTCATTCAAATTATGAATACAAGCAGCAATATAGCTACAAGTTTCGCTTTGCAGGGCTTTTTCAATAGTTGCAATTAAATTTTCATTTTTCAAATTAGCCAATTGAATCACTTTTTGTTTATCAAGCCCAGCTGTATTAAACCATGAACGTTTTAGCATCGGTCTATCTGAAAGCCATAATTGCCATTTTTTGGCTTTATTTAATGATTTTAATAAAGATTGCTGTTGTTGTAATAATTGTTGAAAAGGTGATTCAAAATCAACCGCAATAAGTTGTGGAGTTGAATGTTCAATAAACATAATAACCTCTAAACTGTATTTATATACAGTGTATATTAATACAGTATTTTGCGGTTGTAAACTCTGTTTGATGATTCTTTTAAGGTAAATCTGTTTATATAAAATCAAGAGCGAAAATATTGATAAGATAAAATACCTAAAAAAGTCATTAATATTGAACCAATAACGTGAACAGCAATGGTTGTTAGTGCCCATGTTATTTTGCCTTCTTGTATAAAGTTAACTATTTCGGCTGAAAATGTTGAAAAGGTAGATAACCCCCCACAAAAGCCAGTAATAACCAGCAGTCGCCATTCTGCTGAAAGATGACTATGTGTAAAAAATGCAATAGCAAAACCGATAACGTAACCCGCAATCAGATTAGACAGTAAAGTACCAATAGGAATGGCAAAGGCAATCACATTTAATTTTAATGATAAAAACCATCTTAATAATCCTCCAGCCACAGAACCAACCGAAATAGCTAAAATAAGTTTTAACATATAAAGATCCTTACAAATTCGATAGTTTTATTTAATGATATTTTATCTGTTTTGTTGACAAATGTGGTTAACTATAACCGAGATCATAACAAAATGTATACCTTGGGTTATAATCTTATTATTAGCTAAGCAATAAAATTGTATAAGACTTTATTTCAATGATTAGGATCACTAATTCAATGACAATCAAGACAAATAGCTGCCTACAAATAAGCCATTCTATTTAGCGAATTCATGACTATTTTCAGTTAAAAATGTGCAGTTAATTTTATTTTTGTAACATAAATGGCTCATGGATTGGTGGCAAACTGTTTAAACATATTATTCTATTTGGTTTTCAAATTAAGTTAACTATGCTAATTCTAGCTAATTTTGTCCTAAATAAGTTAAAATAATATCGAATAACCGTTTTTTATTAAGGATACATTATGTTTACAGGAATTGTGCAAGGTGTGGGGCAAATTATTGATATTATCGATCACGATAAACTGCGCACTTATAAGGTCAAATTGCCTGATGAGCTAAATCACAATTTGAAAATTGGCGCGTCTATTGCCAATGATGGTTGTTGCTTAACTGTGACCGGTTTTGAACAAGATTGGGTGTCGTTTGACATTATGCAAGAAACCTTAGCACTTACTACATTGGGCGCTAAAAAAATTAATGATTACGTGAATATTGAGCGTAGTGCAAAATATGGTGATGAAATAGGAGGGCATGTTATGTCCGGACATATTTCTTGCGTGGCAACCATTACCAATATTCAAAAAACAGCAACTAATTGTCAAATGACTTTAGCTATGCCAGCCCAATTTATGAAATATGTACTCTATAAAGGATTTATTGGTGTTGATGGTGCCAGCTTAACTGTTGGTGATATACAGCAAAATTGTTTTGATTTACATCTTATTCCTGAAACATTAGCAATCACCACGTTAGATAGCAAAAAAATAGGTGATCATGTCAATATTGAAATAGATTCGCAAACACAAGCAATTGTCGATACCGTTGAACGAGTTCTAGCGGCAAGAACTCACAACTAAGCCAATTTAGTGTTGATATAAACCCATCAAATCCCAATTGATGGGCGATAAACGTTACAATATTCAACTATAACATTGAGCAATAGGTTTATAAGCTCAATGGTTTATTGACGATTTAATAACGCTGTTATTTCTACAATATCCTTTGGTGTGGTTTGGCAACACCCACCGATTAATTTCGCCCCGAGTTTTGTCCATATATCAATTTGATTTGCAAAGGTACAGCAATGTTGATGGTTTTTATGCCATTGCTTGGTGGTAGGATCGTATTGCTCACCAGAATTAGGATAAACAATAATAGGCTTAGTTGTCAGCTTACTCATTACCGCTAATGCTGGCGTGACTTTTTCTAACGCAATGCAATTAATGCCAACACTTACAATCTGATCAACGTTGTTTAGATAGTTAATCACCTTTGATATTGGGGTACCATCACTTAAATGATTTTCATCTTTTAACGTTAAAGAAAACCAACAAGTTATCGTTGGGAATTGTGCAATAAGCTTGGTTAACGCTTGAATTTCGGGAAAAGAGGGTAACGTTTCACAAGCAAGAATATCGACTTTTGCCTCAATTAACGCTTTAATTCGATCCAAATGGAATTGAATAAATTGCTGTTCAGTTAGTTGATAATCGCCCGTATATTCTGAACCATCGGCCAAATAAGCACCATAAGGGCCAACTGATCCTGCAATCAGGAGTGACTTGTTATCAGCTAGCTCATTTAAATAACGTTGTTTGGCTTGCTTAGCAAGTTTAACACTTGTTTTGATTAAGGCTATGGACTGTTTTAAATCAATCCCTTTTTTGGCAAACCCGAGCGGAGTAGCTTGATAACTTGCCGTGATAGCACAATCAGCGCCTGCTTTAAAATATTCATAATGGACTTGACTGATTAATTCGGGTTGCTCAATAAGCACTTTAGCAGACCACAAACTATCATTTAAATCACAACCACGGCGTTGTAATTCGCTGGCAAGCGCACCATCAATAACAATGTATTTTTTCTGCTTTAGCAAAGCAGCTATTGGATTACAACTATTCATTGGCATGACTCTTTTTTTGGTATTTTTCGGTAAAATGATGTGCAATAAAACAAACAATAACAAAAGGAATACCACAATATAATGCAATACGCTGCTCTGGATCGAACGCAAGACCGACACAGGCAATTAAGCATAATATAAAACCTAATATAGGTACAATTGGGTACAATGGGGCTTTATATTTTAGTGTTTTTAGCTCAGCGACTGAAAGTTGTTTTCTAAAAAAGTAGTGTGAAGCACAAATGCTTAACCACACTGCAACTACGGCAAATCCCGAAATAGCAGTTAGTGCAACAAATACCGTGTCGGGCGCAATAACACTTGAAAATAGTGCTAATAACCCACCTAGCATACTGACTGCGATAGCAATAGTTGGAATGCCTTTTTGGGTTAATTTGCTAAAGCATTTTGGTAGTGTACCTTGATTTGAAAGTGACCAAAGCATACGTCCTGATGCATATAGCCCAGAGTTTGCTGCTGACAAAATTGCAGTTAAGATAACAAAATTAAATAGGTCAGCTGCATAAGGTAAACCAATATTTTCAAATACCATAACAAATGGACTTTTAATTACGCCAGCTTGATCCATCGGTAATAACGCGGCTAACACAAAAATAGTGCCAACAAAAAAGATAATCAATCTTAAAATTGTGGTTTTAATTGCTAACGGTATGCTCTTTTCAGGATTATGCGTTTCGCCAGCAGCAATGCCTATTAATTCGGTCCCAGAAAAAGCAAAATTAACTGAAACCATCGTCATAATAATCGGAATAATGCCATTTGGAAACCAACCATTGTCAGTTATATTATGTAAAAAAGGTGCTGGCATGTCGTTTTTCATTGGAATAAAGCCAAATATTGCAGCTGAGCCAGCAATAATAAAGATGATAATGGTGACCACTTTAATGATTGAAAACCAAAATTCACTTTCCGCAAAAAATTGAGCGGTAATAATATTTAGAGCAAAAATCACGACACAGAAAATTAGACACCAAATCCAAACCGAAACAGTAGGAAACCAATACTGCATACATAGACCAGCAGCAGTAAAGCTTGAACCTAGTGCTACAGTCCAAGTTAACCAATAAAGCCAAGCAACAGTGTAGCCTGTTCCTGGACTGATAAATCGCGACGCATAAGTATGAAATGCGCCCGTTTCGGGCATGGCAACAGCCAGTTCGCCAAGACATAGCATGACTAAATAAACCACCAATGCGCCAATTAAATAAGCGATGATTGCGCCAACTGCGCCGGCCGTTGCGATAATATAACCTGTATTAAAAAATAACCCTGTACCAATCACGCCCCCTAGCGATAGCATTATTAAATGCCGAGTTTTCATGGTACGTTTAAATTGATTTTCGTTGTGAGATGGGGAGTTTGTGTTCATAACCTGTTTTTGCTCAATGATTTAAAAAAACATTGCGCCAGAATTGACCGGCGCAATAGCTCATCTGTTATCAGATTTTATGTAATAGGTAATTATAGATTATTTAAAAATTCATCTTTAGCAATTGTTTTACCATTCACTAAAACCTCATCTTTATCTTTAGAAAAATCTATGTCAGAGAATACACCTTTAGTGTTGCCGTTATTAAATACGAATGCATCAGAACCACTTAAGAACATTTTTGCCATGATTTGAACTGTTTGATTAGCTTTAGATAGTTGATCTGCGGTGACTTCGTTGCTTTTCGGGTTATCCATTTGTGCAGCAAAACGCGCCATAACATCAAATGGTGCATGTAGGCTAAATTGCAAAGCATTAATATTATCAATATCACTGATGGTTAAATCATCACTGTCAACACCAGAAATATCAATATTTGCGGTCATATTAATATCGCCACTAGCATTGTGAAAATTAAACTTATTTAACGTTACCTTAGTATTAACTGGATTGCTAGAAGTGTCACTGTTGTAACTATAAGATTCATTTATATTTGAAAAAATGAATCTTTTATCAACACCTTTAAAATCCAGATCTAAAAGGGTTGAGCCTAAGTTTTGTTGACCTAAAATGATAGAACCAATTGTTGATTTTGTTGAACCATCGACAGTATTGGTTGAGTTAACTACAGATTTTTGCTTGAAATCAAATTTTTGCAGTTCAACTTGTGACATTATATTTGAATATTTGCCTGTTGGTATAAAGGTAAATTTATCAAACGTTGTTTCGATATCCATATTAACATCATTCGAATCAATGACACCTTTGCTATTGACATTACTGACTTCAACATTGCCTTGTATATCAAAATCATCCATAATAGTTTTAAAGTTATCAAAGCTAATCTCGTAATTTATCTTGCCTTTTTCACTATTTGGTTGTGCTGATAATTTTAATTTATTTAATGAAATTGAACTTTTATCATTTAATTGATAAACAAATTTGTCTAAATTGGCCGTACTTTTAATGCTTGATGCATCACTATTACTTTCAAATGTGTAGTTTCCTTCAGAAAGATCGAGTTTACCGTCAAGCCCATCCCATTGGGCATTTGTCATGGTAATGGCTTTATTTGCCAATGCAACAGTCAAATATTGACCATAACTTACACCCGCATGCCCTGTAATCAGTGGCTTGTTATCAGCAAGTTTCCAAAGCTCAGGGTAAGCCTGTTCGGTCATGGTATAATCTATCCAAGCCATCTGTGGTGTTAAACAACCTTTGCTTAGGGCGGCAATTGGGAAAGGGCCATGGTGGATAGTAATATCATCGTTAAATAAATTGATGCTATCATTAGGGGAATCGATAGGCGATAGGGTAATGGTTAAATGCATTTTTGTTGAAAAAATATGCTTTTCATAATTGCTGTAAGCAAATTTTACGGTAAAGTCATCTTGATATTTATTGGCAATTTCTGTTATTTGCTCTAACTTACTATCGATGTTAGTTTCAATGATATTACCTGTATACCATGCTGTGCCAACGTATCCAATTCCTAATATTGCAATAATACCAACTGCCAGTGTGCTTTTTTTCATTATATTTCTCTTTTAAATTAATTATGAATTATGTTGTTAAGCTTGATGTTTAGCAAAATCAACCAATAAATTTTTAATATATTCAATACGTTCAAGACGTTGTAATTCTGATTTCAACAATTTTAATCGATTTGTGCCTTCTAGGCGATAATTTTTTGGCGCTTTTTGAATCATTTCTATTAAATAATCGACCGAAATTTTATTGTTAGGGCCAAACTCGATGAAACCGCCTTTTTCACCCAATTCAATTTTAGTAATGCCAAGTTGGCTTGCATGATGACGAATTTTAGTAATGTCTAATAAAAACAAAACAGCATCGGGTAATTGACCAAAGCGATCGCGCATTTCCACTTGAATATCGGTTAACTCATCTAAATCATCGACACTTGCGATACGTTTATAAAGGGATAGACGTGTGTTAACATCGGGAATAAAATCATCAGGAATTAATGTTGGTAAGCGTAATTCTATCTCGGTTTGTTGATTATTCAGTAAAGATTCAAGTGTTGGTTCTTTACCTTCTTTTAATGATTTAACGGCATCTTCAAGCAATTCGATATACAAATTAAAGCCAATGGTCTCAATTTGCCCACTTTGATCACTGCCGAGCAATTCACCGGCACCACGAATCTCAAGATCGTGCGTTGCGAGGGCAAAACCTGCACCTAAATCTTCTAATGTGGCGATAGCGTCAAGCCGTTTTTTAGCATCTTTACTGAGTAATTTAGGGTGCGGCGTTAACAGATAAGCGTAAGCTTGATGGTAAGAACGCCCAACGCGTCCGCGCAGTTGGTGTAATTGTGCCAGACCAAATTTATCTGCCCGTTCAATGATAATGGTATTGGCGTTGGGAATATCAATACCTGTTTCGACAATAGTTGTGCAGACTAGAAGATTAAATCGTTGATGATGAAAATCATTCATTATTCTTTCAAGATCGCGTTCATGCATCTGTCCATGACCAATTGCAATTCGCGCTTCCGGTACCAGTTCGGCTAGTTTTTCAGCAACAGCTTCAATATCTGATACATCATTATGCAAATAGTAGATCTGACCACCACGTAAAATTTCTCGTAAAATGGCTTCACGAATAACTAAATCGTCGTATTCCCGGACAAACGTTTTTACAGCTAAACGGCGCGCTGGTGGCGTTGCAATAATCGAGAGATCGCGCATACCACTCATTGCCATATTAAGCGTTCTTGGAATTGGCGTTGCGGTCAATGTTAAAATATCAATATTGGCTCGCATAGCCTTGATCCGCTCTTTTTGTCGAACCCCAAACCGATGTTCTTCATCAACAATAAGTAAGCCTAAATCTTTCCATTTCACGTCTTCTTGCAGTAATTTATGTGTGCCGATGACAATATCTACTTTGCCTTCAGCCAGTGCTTGAATTACCGCTTGTTGCTGTTTTGCTGTTTTAAAGCGGGATAAACTTTCAATACGTATTGGCCAATTGGCAAAACGATCGCAAAAATTTTCGTAGTGTTGCTGTGCTAATAGCGTTGTTGGCACTAAAACAGCGGCTTGTTTATGATTGATTACCGCTAAAAAAGCCGCTCGAATGGCAACTTCGGTTTTTCCAAATCCTACATCCCCACATACCAATCTGTCCATAGCATAAGGGGAGCACATATCACCAATAACAGCACCAATGGCATTTTGTTGATCTTCCGTTTCTTGATAAGGAAAAGCTTCACAAAAGAGTTTATATTGTTCACGATCTTGTTTAAATTCAAAACCGGGTTTACTTTCACGTTCAGCATAGATATCGAGTAATTCAGCTGCCACATCGCGGACTTTTTCAGCCGCTTTTTGCCGTGCTTTACTCCACGCATCGGTACCTAGTTTATTTAAGGGCGCATTTTCTTCATCGCCGCCTGAATAACGACTAATTAGATTCAGCGACGAAACAGGTACATAAAGTTTAGTCTCGTTAGCATAGAGTAAAATTAGATATTCTGCTGTAATACCACCGGTTTCAAGTGTGGTTAATCCTGCATATCGTCCAACCCCATGTTCTAAATGTACCACAGGTTTACCCGGTGTTAATTCAGCTAAACTACGAATTAAAGAATCAGTATTGATTGATTGTTTTGACTCTTTTTTACGGCGGATAATTCGTCGTCCTAGCAATTCGTTTTCAGTAATAAACGCAAAATTGTGCTGTAAATCTATAAACCCTTGTTCACTTGCGCCAACGATGACACAAAAGCGATCATTTATATTGTCTAGTTGATCTAATTGGGTAATTGTTGTGGGATAAATACGTAGACGACCAAGTATTTCTTGAAGCGCTTCTTTACGTCCTTCTGATTCGACCGAAAATATAATTTTACCCGCAAACTCTTTATTAAATTGTTCAAAATGAAAATAAGGATCTTTATGTTGAATTTGTATTGCAACATCAGGTAATGCACTAAAAGGTAAGTTAATATTTTTAGTTGATTGATTAACGGCTTCGTTTGCTACAATAAGTCGCGGATAATGTTTAAATTGCGCAAATATTTCATCGGTTTTAGACCAAATAACTGAGGGTGATAATAGTGGACGCATTGGATCAACTTGGCGACTTTCGTATCGCTGATTAATGTCTTGCCAATATTTATTGGCAAACTGTTCAATATTTGCCGTATTAATAATCAAAGTATTATCTAAAAAATATGAAAACAGCGGCACCAACGGCTCATTAAAAAATAACGCTTGCCAATATTCAATACCTGTTGGTAGGATGTTTTTACTGACTTGCTGATAAATGCTTTCTGGCTCAAGTCTCACTGCAAATTGTTCACGCCATTGACTACGAAATAGCTCAATAGCTGCTTTATCAAATGGAAATTCATGTGCAGGTAGCAGTTGAATTTGCTCAATTTCTTCAAAAGTGCGTTGGCTTTCAACATCAAAAGTTCGAATGCTATCAATCTCATCATCAAAAAAATCAATACGATAAGGTTTATCACTGCCCATTGGAAAAATATCAAATAATGCGCCGCGTGTGGCATATTCACCATGTTCCATTACTTGACTTACTGAGCGATAACCCGCATTTTCTAATTGTAAACGTAGGTGTTCACGGCTTATCTGCAGACCTTTTTTCATCATGAATACATGCCCACCTAAAAAGCTTTGCGGGCAAACTTTTTGCATTAATGTATTAATTGGTAAGATCAGAGCACCTTTGGTTAAATGACCAAGGTGATATAAGCAAGATAAGCGTGCCGATACAATGTCTTGATGTGGGGAAAAACTGTCATAAGGTAAGGTTTCCCAATCTGGGAAAAAAATAGACGGAAAGGGCGAAAATTGTTTTAGTTCTTCGTGTATGCGTGAGGTTTGCTGCATATCATCGGTAATAATCACCACTAATCCGTTATGAGCTTGAATTGCTTGCGCACAAAATAGTGATAAAGCTGAGCCAACTAGTTGACCACAGTGTTTTATGTCCCCAGGTTTTTGTGGAATAAGTGTTGATAGATTGATTGTTTTAGGCATAGGAATTTTTTTTGATATCAAAAAAAGTTATCGAAGGATTATAGCGTAATTACGTGGTTGTTTTCTATAACTGTTTAATCCTGTATGATAAGCAAATTCTACTTAACGAGTAAACTTTATTAAAAGTTTTAGGTAATATAAACGTTTATGTCAAAAATATTTCGCCCATTAGTTTTTTATATTGGCTTACGCTATGTTTATGGTCAAAAAACAGATGGCTTTGGTCGTTTTGTCTCGTGGTTATCGATGATAGGGATTATGCTAGGTTCGATTGGCTTAATTGTCGTGTTGTCGGTAATGAATGGGCTTGAAAATCAAATGCAAAATAGTATTTTGAAATTTTTTCCTCAAGCACAAATTACTTCAACGCAAGGTCGAATCGATCCTAATCTTACACCAAGTACGCTTTTTAATAGCATTAAGGGCGTCAATCGAATCACACCATTAGTGACTGGCGATGTAATATTACAAAGTGAACAAAGTATTACCGTAAGCACATTAATGGGCATTACAGCGGAAGATGAAGATCCTATCAATGATTATATTTATAGTGGCTCGATAGCTGATCTACAAGCTGGGCAATATAACGTAATTTTAGGGCAAACATTAGCAAATCAATTAGGGGTGACAGTCGGTGATAAAATTCGTTTAATGGTCACCGATGCCAGCCAAATTACCCCAGTAGGGCGCATCCCTTCTCAGCGTTTATTCAATATTGTTGGGTTATTTTCGGTCAATCATGATATCAATCAAGCGCTAATTTATATTAACCAATCCGATGCAAGAAATCTGTTACGTTATCCCGCTAATATGATTACAAGCTGGCGTCTATTTTTAGATAACCCTCTAAATATCGCAGCGGTAACAAATACGCCTTTGCCCGATGGTTTAATATTTAATGATTGGCGAGCCAAACGCGGTGAGTTATTTCAAGCGATAAAAATGGAAAAGAATGTGATGGGATTATTGATAAGCTTAATTGTTATTGTCGCTGCATTTAATATCATCACTTCGTTAAGTTTATTAGTGATGGAAAAACAAGGTGAAGTTGCAATCCTGAAAACTCAAGGGTTATCGCGATTTAAAATTATGCTAATTTTTATTATCCAAGGTGCCAGTTCGGGCGTGATGGGGACTTTATTAGGCAGTATTATTGGTCTAATTCTTGCTTTGAATTTAAATGAACTTATGCAAGTTTTGGGATTATCATTTGCAGGTATTGAGTTACCTTCGTTGGTTGAACCATCACAAATTATATTTATTATTATTGGATTGCTTATGTTATCGCTAATTTCAACTATCTATCCTGCTTATCGTGCAGCCAATATTCAACCTGCCGAGGCTTTACGTTATGAATAATTCAGAAAGACTACTTTGCGCTAAAAATCTTTATAAAACCTATAAAGAAGGCAAAATGGTGACCGAAGTGTTAAAAAATGTATCATTTGATATCTATCGTGGCGATATGTTAGCTATTATTGGTAGCTCAGGATCGGGGAAAAGTACACTTTTACATTTACTTGGTGGCTTAGATAAGCCAACATCTGGCGAAATCTTTTTTAAATCACAACAGCTTAATCAATTGTCTGAAGTGCAAAAAGCGCATTTACGTAACCAAGAAATTGGTTTTGTTTATCAGTTTCATCACCTTTTACCGGATTTTACTGCACTTGAAAATGTGGCGATGCCGTTATTAATTGGCGGTGTTTCGGCTAACGAAGCTAAAAAACGGGCAATGGCAATGTTAGAATCGGTTAACTTAGTGAAACGAGCAAACCATCGACCGGCTGAACTTTCGGGTGGGGAACGCCAACGAGTCGCTATTGGTCGCGCATTAATCAATAATCCTGCATTAGTGATGGCTGATGAACCAACAGGAAATCTGGATAAATCAACTGCCGATACTATTTTTGATTTGTTAATTCGTTTAAATCGTGAACATGGCACCGCTTTTTTAGTTGTCACGCATGATTTAAGTTTGGCAAAAAAATTAGATAAACAGTTAACTATGAGCGATGGGCAATTGTTGAGTAATTGTGAGTCAGACAAACCGTTACTGGAAAATTAACTATGAATTTATCATTATTGACGGCTATTAAATTTCGAAAAGGTCGTCGTAAAAGTGGCATGTTATCTTTAATTTCGATTATCTCAACCCTGAGTATTGCTATTGGCATTGCTGCTTTAATAATTGGTTTAAGTGCGATGAATGGCTTTGAACGCGAATTACATAATCGTGTTTTATCGGTTGTACCGCATGGACAATTATATCCACAATATGGCAATTTAGAACAATGGCGTCAGGTGCAAAAGGAGTTAAAAGAAAATAAGAATATTGTTTCAGCAGTGCCTTTTGTCAATTTTACTGGTTTGATTGAAAATGGTAGCAAACTTGGGGCGGTTGAAGTGCAAGGTATCGATCCTGAACAAGAAAGCCAAACAAGTGCGCTGCCTAAATTTGTATTGAATAACAAATGGCAAGAATTTAAATCTGATAGTCAACAGGTGATTATTGGTGCAGGATTAGCCAAAACATTATCAATTAAAGAGGGCAGCTGGGTTTCGTTATTGCTTCCAGTATCAACCAATGGCTCAACTCAACTTAAACAACCAAAGCGCGTACGTTTACACGTTGTTGGTATTTTAGATTTAAGTGGTAGCTTAAGTAACAATGTGGCTTTAGTGCCTCTAGCTGATGCACAAAAGTTGCTAGACATGGGTGACAGTGTCACGGGTGTTATGGTTAATGTTGATAAAGTATTCGATGCAAGCCGTATTATTGCTCAAGCTGCATTGGGTTTGGATATGAATTTGTCTTTTAATAGTTGGGAAAACGCTTATGGCTTTATGTACCGAGATATTCAGATGATAAGACAAATTATGTATTTGGCGATGATTGTAGTTATTGGCGTTGCTTGTTTTAATATTGTATCTACACTTGTTATTGCTGTGAAAGATAAACAACGTGATATTGCTATACTTAAAACGCTTGGTGCAACCAATGGTCTGATCAAACATATTTTTATTTGGTATGGCATTATTTCTGGATTGATTGGGAGTTTAATGGGCGTAATATTAGGTGTTGTAGTTGCATGGCAATTATCAAATATTATGAAAGTAGTCGAATCACTGATGGGACATAAAATTTTAAATAGCCATATCTATTTTGTCGATTTTTTACCCTCAGAAATTCATTTTACCGATGTCGCAATAGTATTTGTTACAGCTATGTTATTAAGCTTAGTTGCGAGTTATTATCCTGCTAAGCGAGCTTGTAAAGTTGATCCTGCTCGTATTTTAAATAGTTTTTAGCGATTTACTTTCATTACAAAAGCGCGGTATGAAATGAATCATTCGCGCTTTTTTTCAGTCATTTTTATGATATAGCTCCAAATATTTGTAAAATAATTCTTCATATGGGGTTAATTCATAGACCAATAAAACGAATATAGCCGCTACAATTACAAGTAAAGTTAAAAGCAGTATCATGCCTAATTTACTTGGATAATGGGCCAATTTAAGACAAGTAAAGAAAGCAAAGCTTATGATAAATCCGCTAATCGCGCCCGCTACATGGGCAATATTATTAATAGACGGTAACAATCCCAGTCCTGCGGTTAAGACTAAACTAATTAAGATAGCTTTGATTGGCATCTCTTCGAAATTAGTTTTAAATACTAAACTATAAGCTAATAGTGAGGTAATAACACCAATAATGGCGCCCGACGCACCGCAGCTAACCACATGTTGATAAAGTAAAAAAAAGTCACTGATTAAGTTACCAAACAAACCGGAAAACAAGTAGATGCCAATATACACAAAAGCTGGTATGCGTTTTTCTAAAATAGGGCCTACGCTCCATAAGGCAAGCATGTTCATTACTAAATGTGTCAAATCAGCATGCACAAACATACTGGTAAATAAGCGCCAATATTCATGGTAAAATAAGGTTAATTCCGCATTATCTGCTCCCCAAAGAATAAGAAATTGTTCATCAGTCATATAGGTTAATGTAGTGAAACCTAATAATCGTGATACCACAAAATAACCCACATTTAACATTATTAAAACATTTGTGATTTTAGCTTGTGATGTAAGTATTTTTAATACATTGACTATGCGCATTAAAAAAAGATCCTTTATAACAGTAGGGAATAATAAGCAGTGATGAAAATCAGGACAATCGCTTACCAAGTATAATTAAGTCACGTTTGATCCCATCAAGCTCTGCAATATTAGGAAATAGCCCCCATTGTTGATACTGCATTTTTTTAAACAATGCTAAGCTTGGAATATTATGACCAAAGATATAACTCATAATAGCGGTTATTCCTACTTTTTGAGCAAATTCCTCAATGTGCTCAACGGCTTTTTGCCCAATTTGTTGACCACGAAAATCTTGATGGATATAAAGGCTAATTTCGACTGTTTTATTATAGGCGGGTCGTCCATAAAAGGATGACAAACTAACCCAACCGCATGGTTGATTATGGTATTGAATTAACCAAAGCGGACGGTTTTGAGGGTTATGTTGTTCAAACCAAGCCACTTTGCTTTGTACTGAAACAGTTTCAGTATCGGCAGTGACCATGCGGCTAGCAATGGTTGAATTGTAGACATCAACGATAAAAGGTAAATCAGCTAAAGTGGCATCGCGGTAGGTGATCATATTTTCAATTATTAAAAACTATTTTCACATCATTGTAATGAGATTATCTATATCAAGCAACTAGTGAATTGTACTAATCTATACTGAAAAAATGAACAAAAATACTTTTCAAGATGATTGCTTACAACAAAGAGTTTCGCAGTAAATAATCGTTATATAACGATTAAATTGTTTATATTTTTTAGTCAACAGAACAACCAGTCAAAAAATTCAATAGCCATTTTCGCAAAATAATATTATTTTATGGAAAATATTTTGATTTTTTACAAAAAAGACAATTAAAATCTAAATAAAATAGTAATAAGGAAAAAATAATGAAAAAACAGGTAAAAGAACCCTATATTGCTTTTGATCCTGAACAGGCAACATTTTTATTTGATCGCCATTTTAAATTAGAATCACGCGATGAAATCCTCCCCAAAATTGCTAAAATGATTCACCACATGTTTCTCCCTAAAAAAAGGTTTTTGTGTTTAGGTGGATCGATCGTTGCTTTTATCCTCGTTGTTTTAATTACGGCAACATTTGGTCTGCCAATGAAAATGATGACTAGTGTGGCATTTATTATTATGCTCTTTGGAATTGGTATGGTGTTCTCTTTAATTAGTCATTATATTGCGGTCTTTACCGAAATAAGACGATTAAAAAAACTTTACAAAAATGCACAATGGCCATGTGAGTCATACTGTGCTTTTTATGAAGAAGGCTTCTATTATAAAGCAATGGACATGGAAGGGGTTTTCTACTGGGAGGACTTTATGTGTATTATGGTAACGCATGAAGTACTCTCTTTCAACTTTTGCCCAGCCGAAACACCAAAAGGCAAAGAAATGAAAAAATTCTACCCACGCTTAGATACCTTTTACATGTTCATTCATGGCGATCGACAAATACTCGAATTGATGATAATCCTTAGCCAACAAATTGGTGATCTGGTTGAGTTTAGGTAGACATGGGGGATTTTGGGTTAGTCTAGCTTTTGGACGTAATTATCGTTATGAAAAAACATTAAACTATTTACGTCCGAAATTCTACCTAATCCAAATTTATGCGAGTTTTAACCCTTTTTTTTGACCTTGTTTTAAATCGAATAAAATCAATAAATTACAAATTCATCAAAAAAAGGGTTTGAACCATCCAAAACACTATTTACCTTTGCCCAAACACAGTTTATAGTATCTGACACGCTAGTTCACTGCCGTGTAGGTAGTTTAGAAAATAAATAAACCTTGAAATATTTAGAAATGTATGTTCACTGCCGTGTAGGTAGTTTAGAAAATCTGGCGCTCGCTCACATAAAATAATAATACGTTCACTGCCGTGTAGGTAGTTTAGAAAGTATCTCATGCCCATTTTCGATGTGTTCATTAGTTCACTGCCGTGTAGGTAGTTAAATAATCCTCTCAGACTAAAAGTCTACCCAAAATCCAAGGACAGGCGTGCGTTTTCGTATAGCCTTCCTAAAATGACAAAGTCTATTAAAAAATCTAAAACAATTCCACTCACGAATATAAAAATAGATAAATAAGTTATTGATATTGTTAAAGTTAATATTTGCACAATGATAAAACGCTGACAAATGAGAGTGGTGCATGTCTATAGGGATGTTAGGTAAGGTACGGCCTTTGTTAGCAACAAATCAGCAAACTACACAACGCGAAGAACAAGGGACGTTGCAGCCCCCTTTCTAGCATTTTGTGGCGCAAATTTTTATGGAAAAAATTTGAACAGATGATGGTTCGAAGAGGTAAGTATCCTAGATGACACAGGTAGCTTCGGGGGATTTTGCACAAATCTCCCAATTCGGGCGTTTTTACTGAAAAGAAAAATCAGCCAATTATTAGCGCCCCAGAAATTAAGAATTAAAGAAACGAATTTCTTAATAAATGGAAACAATTCTTTCTTAGATGTTGAAGTAAAGTGGGCATTTTAGTATCAACCTCAACATCGTCAAACCATTAATGTCCTAAATCATAAAAAATAGTAACATAACATTTTCAGAATGTTATTTCTCTATCACCACTCTACCACGTGTTATATCACTGATATTTTTTTGTAATGTTGTTATTTTATCTTGGGTGATTGCTAAGCTAACTTCTACGCCTTCGGCGTCAAAATCTTGATGTTCGATAATGGCATCAAGTTCTTTTAGGCGATTTTCAATAATCGGCCATTCGTTATAGTAGCAGTGAAATTGCAGAGGAATACGGGTTATGAGTTCGATCAACTGGGCTTGTTGTAAGCAGTGGCTGGCGCTGCCACCGTAAGCACGAATTAATCCACCTGTACCTAATTTTATGCCACCAAAATAGCGCGTAACCACTACCACGACTTGATCACAATCCTGTCCTTCAATTGCTGATAGAATTGGGCGACCTGCGGTGCTGGTGGGTTCGCCATCGTCATTAAAGCGGTAGTGTTGACCGATTTTCCATGCCCAGCAGTTGTGTGTAGCATTAATATCGCTAACTTGTTCAATAAATTGGCTTGCCTGATCGGCAGTGGTGACGGGCGCAGCATTGACGATAAAACGGCTTTTTTTTATTTCTTCAGTCAATTCAACTGGATTTGTTAATGTATATCGCATACTAATTCTGTTAAAATCACTTTATTGCCGATAATAATACCCAGCAGAATAAAAATGTCTATCAATTTAGCACAATTAAAGCAATCCCAGCAACGCTTAGCCAATCAGGTAAAAATGGTTGATGATTTTAATCCCGCAATAAAGTTAGTGGGGGGGACCGATGTTGGATTTGAAGATGATGGTATTGTCACGCGAGCGGCTATTGTCATTTTAACTTATCCTGATTTTAAAGTAGTTGAGTATCATATTGCACGCTTAAAAACTGAATTTCCTTATATTCCCGGTTATTTATCGTTTCGTGAATATCCCGCTTTACTTAGCGCTTGGCAGCAAGTGAAGCATAAACCGGATCTTTTGTTGGTCGATGGTCAGGGTGTTGCGCATCCAAGGCGTTTGGGTATTGCCAGCCATTTAGGATTATTGTTAGATATGCCAACTATTGGTGTGGCAAAAAAACGCCTATGTGGTCAATTTTCGCCGATCGCTAAAATAGCAGGTCAAGTTACCCCATTAGTTGATAAGCAACAACAAATTGGTTGGGTGTTACAAAGTAAAAATAATTGTAATCCACTATTCATCTCATCTGGTCATCGTGTTAGCCAAGATAGTGCGTTAAAATGGGTTAATCTATGTTTACGTGGTTATCGTTTGCCTGAACCGACGCGTTGGGCTGATGCTATTGCTTCGAATAAACCGTTATTCAAAAAGAGTCTTGATGCCAAATAATCATTTATCACTCAAAAAAGGTGGTTTTACCTTTAAACATTTTTTTGTCGCTCATGATAAAAGCCCAATGAAAGTAACAACCGATAGTTGTTTATTAGGCGCCTGGGCACCGATTACACATGCACCTAAACAGGTACTTGATATTGGCACGGGTTGTGGTGTGATTGCTTTAATGTTAGCCGCGCGCCTTATTAATCGTGATTGTCAGATTGATGCTATTGATATTGATAAACAGGCTGTAAACCAGTGTCAGCAAAATGCCTTTTCTGCTGATTTTAGCAAGGTTAACGCCATTGAGGGAGATATCAATCAATTTAGAATAGAGTCATCTGGTTGTTATGATCTGATTGTTACCAATCCTCCCTATTTTGAATCTGCCGTTGATTGCCGTGATCGCCAAAGGCAACTGGCTCGCTATACTGAAAGTTTGAGCTATCAACAGCTGCTTGATGTTGTAAAACGGTTATTAAGCATAACGGGTAGGTTTTGTTTGGTTTTGCCTTATCACTTATCCAATCAATTTAAGTTATTAGCAAAGTCTAATCATTTATATTTACAGCAAGAACTCAAAGTTAAGTACTCTGCCAACAAATCCTTTTCTTTGTCATTAATGACTTTTGCTTTTCAGCCTTGTGATGCTGTTTTGGAACAGCATCTTTGTATGCGAGATGAGGATGGGCGCTATTCCGATGATTTTCGAGCTTTATTGGTCGATTTTTATCTGTTTCGAAAATAACGCTTGATAATTCGTTTAATAGCTTTACATATAAAAATATAGAATTGCAGTCATCCCTAATATGACAATAGTTAAGGCATAGATTTTGTCGTGTAAAAAACTAAAAGCTGGGAGTGATCGTTGTTTTCGTGCATAGAGATAAAATAATAAACCTACACTGTATAAAATCATAGAGAGCAATAAGTAAACAATGCCTCCAGCATAAATCAACCAAAATCCATAAATTGAACCAATACTACCAATAAAAATTAAGTCGGTTTTTCGTTGTTTAACCGCCAATTTAAAAACAAATAGCGCCGAAAGTAAGTAGGGGATTAGTACCATTGACGTTGAGAGTTGAATTAGGGTGTTATAGCCAGATTGATAGAAGTGGGCAAGAATGATTAAAACACTAATTAGCGCGGTAGTTAGCCACAATGCATTAACAGGCGTGCCGTTTTTATTGATCTTACCAAAATAACTCGGTACAGTGTGTCTGTTACCATGTCCGGTTAAAAATAGCATTTCGGCTGCAAGTAATAACCAAGAGAGTAACCCACCACTGACCGAAACAATTAAACCAATATTTATAAATGTCGCTCCCCAACTGCCAACCACTCGTTCGATCACCCAAGCCATGGATGGATTTTTCATTTCGGCAAGTTCTTGTTGGGGTACGATTCCTAGCGATAAAACCGAAACACATACTAATAATAGGCTAGTGATTGCAAAGCCGAAAAAGGTTGCTCGGCTAATGCTTAAAATTGTTTTTGCCCGTGACGCATAAACCGTCGCACTTTCGATACCTAAATAAACCCATACCGTGTAAAGCATGGTATGTTTGACCTGATCGATGACCGATCCTAATTGTGGTGTTCCCCAAAAATTGGTGTTAAAGGTATCGATTTTAAATGCAAGAATCACGCAAATAATAAATAAACCAATGGGCACAATTTTAGCCAATGTGACTAAACAATTTAATAAAAATGCGCGATAAATTCCCTTTAAAATAAAAGTATGGACAATCCATAAAAAGACCAAACCACCCATGACAGCAGGCAATGTGGTTCCATTGCCAAAAAAACGCAAACAGTCAAACGAGCCTAATGCACTGAATAAAATGACTAAATAGCTGGCACAAGACATCCAGGCGGATATCCAATATCCCCATGCTGCATTAAAGCCGATATAATCACCAAAACCTTCACGGACATAACCGTATAATCCATCATTGATCTTGTAAAATCGAATCGACAAATATTGAAAGATTCGTGTTAGCATTAACATGCCAATTAAGGTTATTACCCAAGCAATTAAAATCGAACCAGCCCCTGATGCTTCGGCCATATTTTGCGGCAAACTAAAAATACCACTGCCAACAATACTGCCTACCACTAACAAGGTTAGTGGCAAAATACCAAGTTTTGTTTTTGTAGGTGTATTCATGTTGTTATCTTTTTTAAAGGGTTAAAAATAGCGTCATTTAATACATCAACATTAAAATCGTAATGACATACAGCTGACGCCACCGTCAACCTTTCGATATTCAGAGGTATCGACTTCAATGACTTGATAGCCTAATGCTTCGATTTTTGCTTTTGTGATCGGATAACCGGCTGGCATAATGACGCGATCATTAACCCAAATACAGTTAGCGGCATAACTTTCTTGTTCAGGGATCTCAATTATATTAAGGTGTTGAAATTCCGGCTTAGTGATAAATTCGCCTGCTGCAAGTAAATTATTATTTTCCAAATAGGCTAGGCCTGTTTTTAAATGGAGAACCTTTTCTAAAGTGACAACCGATCCTGTCATACCATATTTTTTTAATATGGCAATCATTTGATCGGCACCAGCTTGATTGGTACGCGCCGATAAACCAATATAATAATGATCACCAACCATCATAATATCGCCAGCTTCAACCGTTCCCGGCGCTGTAATGGCTTCGACTTTATTTGGATAAAAACGTTCAATGGTATCGGCAATGATAGTTGTTTCATCTCGTCGACTTTCAGCGCCCGGTCTTGTGATTATTGCACAATGCGGCGTACAAAGTACGGCATCTTCAACAAATACAGAATCAGGAAAACGTTCATCAGCGGGAAGAATGGTGATGTCAACATCGCATTGCTGTAAAGCGCGAATGTAATCATTATGTTGATTTAAGGCTTTTTGATAATCGGGTTTACCTAAATTAGCTGACGTTAGCCCATTAATTAGTGATTTAGCGGGTGTTCTGGCAATAATATGACTAAATTTTTTCATTTTCTATTTATTTCCTTTTTTAATAATTATGCTTTATTTTTGAATAATAATTCACATTAAGCGCTTAATCAAGTATTAATGTGATTTTTTATGCAATTATTTTATTTGTTTGTCAATAATGAAGTTTACGATTGTGACTTTGACGGGTTTTTTAATGATAGAACGTAACAATTTTGTTATTTGAGTGCTTGGTTTTGTGATCCTTAGCTTAGCTTTGCTTTGATAGCATCATTAATCGATCATGGCTAATCATTGTTGGCTAAGGGTATTATAATTGTCATAAAATTATTACGGTTGGTTATCGCAATTGATGTTAACAAATTAATTATATTCTTCTTTTTTAAGCTATTGATATCGTGTTAAATAAGTTATCGCCTTTTTTGATTTTGTCGCCAGTATTGATAAGTGTGTTAAACTATTTGCCTTCCAGTGCGACTGTTTCTTGTCCAATATGAATCAGTAATTTAATACCTAATTTGGATGTTAAACTCATGGCGTGTTTGGTATGAAATAGCTCACATTCTCTACCACCAAAAGGCGCATAAACGATGACTTTAAGTGGCTCAATGACAACACTTTTATCAACAACTTTTTCAGAAAAGATAGTGCCAGGCACTTTGTTAATTGATTCAACTGCCCTCAATTGGTAAATAGATGTCTTATTGGTTGATTGTTTCTAATGTAACAGGGTACGTTTTGAACTATCTCATTGAGTATTTGTTCTGTAGGGGGGGTATTAACTAATTTATTATGCATAACAAGGTTATTTTCAACAATTGATATTGCTTTTGATATCTATTCCAATAGCATAATAATCCCTTTGGAATCGATAGCCAGTCCAGAATGTTGCATCGATAAGTGTTTTTTTTGAGCAGGTGCAATAGATAAAAAATTATTTTGATTTTCTACGATAACATTGATGAAAAGATGGGACGCTACAAGTGCAATAGGGCGAAAGTTTCGCCCTACTATAAAGGTGATTTACTTTCCTTCAAAATCAATGAGTGTAAAACAATTGATTCCAGCTTGAGTTAATTTGGTTTTGCCTTGTAAATCAGGTAAGTTAATAACAAAAGCGGCATCTTGTGCAATTCCACCACATCGTTGTATTAATTTTGCTGTCGCTGCAACTGTGCCACCCGTAGCCAACAGATCATCAATAATCAATACGCGCTCTCCCGATTTGATCGCATCGGAATGAATTTCGAGCGTATCGGTACCATATTCAAGTTGATATTCTTCTTTAAATACATGACGCGGTAGCTTATTTGGTTTTCTAACCGGCACAAAACCAACACCTAAAGCTAATGCAATGGGTGCAGCGAAGATAAAGCCTCGCGCTTCAGTACCCACAACTTTATCGATTTTTTTATCTTTATAATGATCAATTAATAGATCGACAGACGCCTTAAACGCGATAGGATCTTCCAATAAACTGGTAATATCGCGAAATAAAATGCCTTTTTTAGGATAGTCTGGAATAGTGATAATACTGTTTTTAATCAGTGTAAGTTTTTCTTGTATATGAGTCATGTTAGATGTTCTCTACATTTTTCTATAACAATGGCTAATCTTCTATTATATACCTTTGCGCTCAATGCTGGCAATAATCAATGAGTCTTTAGCACTTTAGTAACTACCATTTTAGTTGTATCTAATTATCAATATTTAATTCAGTAAATATTATGTAAAGTTAGACGTTTTTTTGAAAGTTTATTCGAATAGTTGATTTAATTTGACTGCTACTTAAACACTTAGTTAAAGTAATAATCCTAATTATTTTATAATTAATTTTATTTTATTATATTGAAAAATATAAGCAATTTACTGGTTAAATAATTGAGTGATATTTTTTTGTAAAATTAACTTACGAATTAATAAATAAAAACTAAACACTATTTTTCTTTTTCTTTTTCTTTTTCTTTTTCTTTATAAATAATTTATACAACACTTATAGCTATTTATTTTTTTGTCATGATCACCTATGATAGATGAATCTATTAATAGCTTGCTATTATAAGAGTGATTTATTATTTTTCTTTGTGGTTCAATACATTGTCATAGATCTAAATTAGTTGTAACAATTAGATTATCAAGTTATATCATCAACTAATTGAAAATGTGTCAAATTTAATAAAAATTGACTACAATCGAAAATGATATGTAAATCTAACGAAATGATTTCAATATTATCATTGATTTTGACATAACTTCTCGTAATTTGATTAATATAATGAGCAGTATAAATGCATTATTTGTATTGATGATATCAAAATGTATGTTACAAATTATCAGTAATTTTTTTAACAAATATTCAAAGTAATATAACTAAAATTTAAAATTATTGTTAATAATAAAAACATGTTCCAATAATTTTTTGTAAATGGCTTTTTTACAATTTTTTGCAATTAAATACAATAATTAGACAGTTTAATTAACAAAAAGATGATAATTGCACAAATTTTTCACAGAAAAATTATAAGGTTAATTATCAAAAATAAGTTGTTGCTTAGCTTTTAATGGTTATTTTTATCAAGAAAAAAACAAGGTTAAACCCAAATTTGTTTGATGTCGGTATTGCTTAATTCAAATAAGTGATAGGTTTATAAATTTAGCTTTAGTAATTGAACTTTAATCTCCATTACTCTATGAGTATCTTAAAAAGATTAAAAATTTCATAGTAGTTTTAGGTGTTGAACACCTGTGGAAGTTATTTTTTATTTGGTAATTTGAATTGAAAGTGGTGTGACGTTTATCGTAAAAACATCAATGAAAACAATGTTAATTTAAACAGTTTGCTATTATAAAAATTAATTTATGAAAACATTAACAGCAATTTTATCAATTTTTATATTTATTATTGCTATTAGCTATTTAAGTTGGTGGAGTACTGAAAATAAAGGTGTTATAACCCCAAATAACCGACAAAAACTAGTGCAGGCTTGCTTTGAAAATATAAATACTATGATTGAATCTTGTTTTAGTCAATACTCGATGTATTTTAATCGTTTTAATTTGGATTTAAAAAATGAAAAAAATGATATTCAATGTTTGCTGGAAACTCAAAATAGTATACAAAACTACTTGAAAATTGAGAAAAATAAAATTAGCTGTTTAATTACTTCAAATCATAAACATTGGACTAAATTAACAGAACCAATCAAATATGAAAAAGCTACTTTAAGTAATCGCAGTATCATATCAGAATTATTTCCAGCTAAGTTTGGCTGGTACCAAGATTATAATCATATAATCTATTGGTTAATTAAGGATAATAACATAATAGGTTCAGAATTTTATTCAATAAATAGAGACATTGCCCCCCCTTTCTTTGCTGATAAAGTATTAATAGCTAATCATTTTATTTTATTTAATTATGATAAGCAGAGCCATTCAAAAGAAAAACTATATAACAATAATATCAAAATTAATTTTGATTATCTTTCCCCATATTGGAAAGTACTCCATTATTTTGAAACAAAATCTTTAACTTACTTTTATGCGTTTTTTGTTTTTTTGATTATTTTGTTTACTATATTACTTATTCTTACAATCATATATTTTTATCGAAAATACTTTCAAACTTTATGTAGGGCTGAGCCAAAACTAAATTTAGCAGATCAACTTTCCCACGAGTTTAAGATTCCTTTAACTAATATCATAATATATAGCGAAATATTAAAAGAAAAATTAAGTAATGAACCCTGTCAACTAATTGATTATATAGATGTTATTATTTGTGAAAGCAAACGGTTAACACGGTTAGTTCAAAATGTTTTGACTTTTAATAAGATGATAAAACTGAATATAAAGCCTGTAAATATAACAAAGCTTGTTCGACAAGTTTATTCTACATTTAAACCAGTTTTTGACAGTAAATCATTACAATTCAATTTAATTATAAACTCTAAAAAAGAGTGTTTTATTGATACTGATGAAGATAGTGTTGTGCATATAATCTGCAATTTTCTAAATAATGCTGAAAAATATGCATCGGATGGTAAAAAAGTTGATTTAGTATTAAATAAACAAAAAAATAAAATTATGGTTACTGTTCGTGATTATGGTAAAGGTATTCCTAATCATTTATTAGAACAGATGTTTAGACCATTTTACAGCATAAATTTATCATCTGCAGAAGGATTATCTGGCACAGGTATTGGACTTACAATTGCTAAGCAATTAGCAAATAATTTGAATGCAACTATTGAAGTAACTAATCAAAAACCAGGTGTTGCTTTCTCATTGATTTTGACGGAGTAAACATGAAGATTTTAATTGCTGAAGATGATAAAAATATTCGTACGGTAATTGCGGATATTTTAGAACAAGAAGGCTATAAAGTTATAGAAGCCGCCAATGGTAAAATTGCTTTGAAATTATTCAGGCAAAGCCTGCCTGATTTTATTATTTTGGATATCATGATGCCAGAACTTGATGGTTATTCGGTTTGCCGTGAAATTCGTAAATCTGACGAAGATATTCCAATTTTATTTTTGTCAGTTAAAAATGAAGAGATTGATAGAGTAATTGGCTTAGAACTAGGTGCAGATGATTATATGGGTAAACCATTTGGCGTTCATGAATTACGGGCTAGAATTAAAGCTATAGTTAAACGTTGCTTGAAATCCAAGCAATCTAGTCAACTCGTTAATGATTTTTTTCCTTTTGGGGATTTAAAAATCTATCCCATTGAATTATGTGCTAAGCGTAATGATCAGATTATCGAACTTTCATTACGTGAAGTCAGAATATTAGAATGCTTATATCAACATAAAAATCAAGTTGTTACTAGAGACACGTTATTTGATTATGTTTGGGGATATGATTACTCGCCAAATAGTCGAACTATAGATCAACACATTTCAAAATTGCGCAAACAAATTGAAATTAATCCTTTAAACCCTTGTTTGATTAAAACAATTCATGGTATTGGTTATAGGTATTAAAAGGGTTGGTTCTGTGTGCAATTCAATAGATCTAATATGTTTGGGAATTTATTTTATGAATTCTTCCTAATTTTCTATATTCAATTTTTGTCTATTTTTAGTTCTTGCAGGTATAGAGCGGCATAAATAAACTTCAAGAAATCAGACTATAATGTTTTTTGTATCTATCTTATATATTTTAGTTTGAATAGATTGTAGACATTTAAATTTTTACTGTTGGATGTTAAATCATTCTTTTCAATGTACTTGTTATCTTTTTTTGGGGAGGGATGTTTTACATTTAGGGTAACTATGTTTTTTGAGAAGAAAATACGGCAGTCATTAAGTTTGTCCTAGTTATGCTGTTTAAACTTCAATAAGCTCAATTTTTGCTTCTTTTGTTTGATATATTGCTATAAAAACAGCAATTATCGATAGTTAGCATTGTTTTTCAAAAAAATCTATGGTGATCATAACTTTTGCTTTATGTAATTTAATAATCATAAAATAATCTAGCTGACTATCAAAAACTCACAGTTATTCATCCAAAAGTCTAAAAACAAACTATTACAAGGTGAGAAATTGATTGCTAAATGGCTTAATATCCAATCTAATAGTAAAGTTGAAGTAAATTAACTATTGAAATTAAATCTTTTTAGATGAAATTAATTGATTTAATTTGTCTTATTTATGTTTTTATTTGGATCTAACAGGTTATTAAAAGGAATAATTAGATGAAAAAGTTAACTGCCATTATGGCATTATTGCTTTGCTCAGGACTTACTCAAGCTCGTACTTATGATGAAATCATCAGCTCAAAAACAATTAGAATTGGTGTGCCTGCTGATTATGCACCACTTGCTTTCTATGATAATCAAAATTCGTTGGTTGGTTTTGATATTGATATGGCAAAAGATTTAGCTAAAAAATTAAATGTTACACCTGAATTTTATATTACAAGCTGGCCCACACTTTCCCAAGATTTAGCTGCTGATAAGTATGATGTTGCAATGGGTGGCGTGACCTACACCAAAGATCGTGCAGCTAAATTTTTACTATCTGACCAAGTTGTTCCTAATGGTAAGATTGCGTTAGCCGCATGTGATATGGCACCTCAATTATCAAATTTAGACGCCATTAACCAACCTAATGTTAAAGTTGTCGTTAACCCTGGTGGGACCAATGAAAGCTTTGTAAATCAAAATATTCATACTGCACACATCATTCGTGTAAAAAATAATATTGATAATCTTCAAGCGTTACGTGATAAAACCGCTGATATGATGGTGACAGATCTGATCGAAGGTCATTATTATGAAAACAAAGAGCCTAATGTCTTATGTTTAGCGACAGTTAAGCCATTCGAAGGTACCGAAAGTTATAAAGCTTACATGGTACAGTTGAATAATAAAAAATTAATGGATGAAATTAATAATTGGTTACCAAATTCAAATAAAGAACAGCTTGCAATAAAATGGGGTGTCATTACACATCTTAATTGATCATTAAATTTACTTCTTTCAGTTGATAGCGAAGGTTATAAAAATAAAGTGAAATTCGGCTTTAAAACTCTGTTTTAAGCTGAATAACTTTTTCATTGATTGTGTAATTTTGGCAATATCATTATAGGGGTGATACAAGTATGAATTATCATGATTTTTTAGTTATTGCATTTAAATTATTGGTTGTTTTTATTTGTATAATTTTATTTTTAAAAATAACCGGAAAAACTTCGTTATCTCAAATGTCGAGTATTGATTTTATCGGTAATATGATTTTAGGTGGTATTGCAGGTGGTATTATTTATAATCCTAAATTAACAGTGTTTGATTTTTTAGTGGTGTTGTTGATGTGGACAACTATTATGTATACCTCTAATTATCTGAAGAAAAGAAGTCAAAATGCAAAAGCTTTTATTGTCGGTAATCCAATTATATTAATGGATAAAGGTAAAATTAAGTTAGATGCTTTTGCTGGTGTAAATATTGATTTTGCTAGCTTTGCAGTATTATTAAGGATGAAAAATATTTTTACTATTAATGCTGTTGAAAAAGCAATTCTTGAGCCTAATGGTCAGCTAACTATTGTGAAAAAAGGTGATAAGGATATATCTGTTATTGTTCTTGAAAACGAAAAACCAAATGATGAAGCGTTACAATCGATTGATAAAAATGAAGATTGGTTAAAAGCCAAATTGAACGAGCAAGGCTATACCAGCTATGAAGGATTATATTGCGTTGAATATTATGATAAACATCTATTTATTATTCCCGTTGAATCGGTCAAGCAATAAAAATTAACAATGGTGTTTTTAAACCGAATTTTTTTTGAATAAACCTTAACCTTATTGTGAAAGTTAAGGTATTTTTAACCGATGCTTCTCTAAAATTATAGATAACTATTGATATAACGGTGAGGTATTTAGCGATCGCGTAATAAAACTTTCTACCGAAAACTTATTAAGTGTTGATTGTATTTCTTGCGCTTGCTGCTGCGAGTGACATAAGCTAAATACACAAGCTCCAGTACCTGTCAGTTTGGTCGGCGCAAATTGCGATAGGTAGCTAATAATTTGATGTACTTTAGGATAACGTTTACCGACAATATTTTCGCAATCGTTGCTGAACGCCTCGAATGGTTGAGAAAGCAGTTGCTCAATAGTGCGAACAGGAGTATCACGTTTTAGTCCGGGATCATTAAAGATTTCGACTGTCGAAATCTCAATATTGGGGTAAGTAATTAAATACCAATTTTCTTGATAATCAACAGATTGTAGCTGGTCACCAATTCCCTCAGCAAATGCCGCGTGCCCATAGATAAAAATAGGCACATCTGCGCCAAGCTTTCGTCCTAGAGTAATTAATGTTTCCATTGGTAAAGCGAGTTGCCATAACTCATTGAGCGCAACTAATACTGTGGCGGCATTTGATGAGGCGCCACCTAGCCCTCCACCCATAGGTATTTTCTTGTTGATGGTAATATCAATGCCTAGATCGAGGCGTTGAGTATAGTTTTTTAAACACTGTGCAGCAATAACGATTAAATTTTTATCATAAGGAACGTTATCAAAAGGCGTTAATAAATTAATTTTATTATCTTTACGCAAGTTAAAAGTGAGGCTGTCGCATAAATCAATAAATTGAAACAACGTTTGTAAATTATGGTAATTATCTGGGCGGCGACCCGTTATATATAAAAATAAATTCAGCTTTGCAGGCGATAACCACTGTTTCATTATGATTACCTACTATCGTAAGATCCAGTTACTAATTTTTAAACGAATAAGCTCATCATTATGATTTAGCTCAATTGATGATGGTAGATCAATTTTTTTATTTCTAAAAGTATACGTTGAGTAACTCGCAATCTTTAACTGCCATTTATTATTATTCTGTATAAATTCAGTCGCGGTTAATCTGCCTGATTTATCTAATTTATCGGCAGAACTATTATTAGAATAACCTTTTAACCAATTATGAAGGGAGTTTAGTGGAATATTAACGTTAGACACCTTACTCATCAAATCTTCGATATTATTGCCATTATAGTTATTACCATCTTTATCAATAAGTTGTGCATAATTAGGCTCTACTTTTAGGCTCAAGATGCTAGTTCCAACAGGTGTGGTCAATTTTATGTCGAAACGATCATCTGATTGTTGGTTAATTAAAAAGCGACCATAACTACGGGTTTTGTTGCTGAAATGAGCAATACTTCCATTAACTTGAAACGTATTTATCTGTTCAAGATCGTGCTGATGATTTTGCCATTGGTTTACAATAGATGTCGAGTTTTGTTGTTGGCTGACTTGGCAAGCAGTCATAAACAAAGATAAAACGATAATAAATAGATAATTGATTTTAGTCATGAATTAGCCCATTAAAATTGCCTAATATAAATTTATTATAACTGAAAATCGTTAGAATAAGAAAAAGTAACTGTAATTAACCTTTATTGTTTTTTTATGTATAATAAAAATAATAAAACGCTTAATAATATCGTTATATCACTCATAATAGAAACAAAGCAATGTCAATTACAATATTAGGTGTTAACCATAAAACTGCACCACTTTCATTAAGGGAAAAAATCGCTTTTCCCAATGAAATTGTGGATAAAGCATTATATAGCCTTTATCAACATCCTTTAGTTGAAGGGTGTGTTATTGTGTCTACGTGTAACCGAACAGAAATCTATTTAAGTTACGAGCATGATACTGATTTTCTAAAATTAAAACAGTCTGTTGAGATTTGGTTAGGTCAATTTCATCATGTTGATATTGCTCAGTATCAAAACGCCATTTATTGGTATGAAGGTCAACAAGCGGTTGAACATTTGATGTCGGTTGCAAGTGGCATCGATTCCATGATTATTGGTGAACCACAAATTTTAGGACAAGTAAAAGCTGCGTATATGCAGGCGCAAAAAAATCATTGTTTGTCGTTAACATTAGAAAAATTATTTCAAAAAATTTTTCATGTTGCCAAAACCGTTCGTAGTGAAACCAATATTGGTGCTAATACTGCTTCTGTTGCTTATGCTGCTTGTTTAATTGCTAGAAACCTTTTTACTGATACTCCACAATTAAATGTGATGTTAGTTGGGGCAGGAGAGACCATCGAGCTTATTTCTCGGTACTTAAAGCCGCACGGTTTTAATCATGTTATTGTTGCAAATCGTACCCGTGAAAAAGCATTAAAACTTGCCTCGCTAATTGATGCAGAAATTATTTCATTACCAGATATTGCCAATCGACTTAAAGATGTTGATATTGTAATCAGTTCAACGGCAAGCCCTTTACCTATTATTGGTAAAGGCATGGTTGAGCGGACATTGGTAGCAAGAAATAACCGCAAAATGTTATTTATAGACTTAGCTGTTCCTCGTGATGTAGAAGAAGAGATTAATCAACTTAATCATGTTCATCTTTATACCATTGATGATCTCCAAAAAACGGTTGAAAGTAATTTACAGCAGCGCTCAATAGCGGCCAAGCAGGCGCAATATATTATTCAAGAACAAGCTGAACAATTTATCGATTGGCTTAAAGCTAGGCAGGCTGTTAATTTTGTTAAGCAATATCGTACTAATGCCGAACATATTAAGAAAGAATTAGAATATAAAGCACTTAATGCCATTAAGCAAGGTGCCAATATAGATGAAGTCTTTGCTGAATTTTCGCATAAATTGACGAATAAACTTATTCATGCACCAACGCAAACCTTGTTACAAGCAGCGACACATGATTGTGATGATTGCTTTAAAGTATTAAGTAAAGGTTTAGGTTTGAAAGATCATTAATTAATTTCTGATCTTGATTGATAAATATCATCAATCTTCAAATTCGGTTATCGTTGCTGACTAAACTTTGAATTAAATTTTCTTATGATTTTATTGAGATGATCAAATAAAAAGTATATATTGCTAACAGAGTTAGTAATGGCTGAATTATATTTTGTTAAAAATAATTTTTAATATCTAACATCTTGATTAAGATAGGAAATATGTTTTTTTGCCTAAACTAATTATATCTTTATTAACAATAAGACCTAACTATTATATTAAATCACTTAATTTTATTTTTATTGTCTATTGCTTCACGGTGTCTTGTAATCGACTTAAACTCGGAGTAGCATTTTCAACATTGTATTGAAAAAAAATTTTTAATTTTTTAATCATTAAAACGAGATGTTGCTATGAAAATGTGTATTGCTTGTGGCATGCCAATGACAACTATTGGTGATTATCCATTGCACGATATGTCTAAAAATTATTGTAAACACTGTGCACATCAAGATGGTAGTATGAAAACGTTTGACGAAAAATGGCAAGAAGTCACATTACGTTATGCAAAAAATCACAATATAGATTATTCTGTTGCTAAGCAAACCGCTTATATAATCTTAAAAAAACTTCCAGCATGGAAACGTCGGTAATAGTTGGAATTTTAGGCAACTAAAACAGTTTGCAAGAATAACTGTTGCAGATATTGTAAAGCTTAGTATAATGCCAACGTTTACTTCTTTACACATTAAGTGCCAGTGTGGCGAAATTGGTAGACGCAGCGGATTCAAAATCCGCCGCCCTTAAAAGCGTGTCGGTTCGAGTCCGACCACTGGCACCAAGCTAGCTAATATCAATCCAGTTAAAAATTGATTTATATTTAAAAACTATTTCGAATAGGTCTATCAATTCGCTTTTTTATCAATCAACTTTCACCAGTATTAAATCAAATCAAGTACAATATCAAATACACAGACAGGTAGATTGGCTTCAATAATGGCATGCATCGGTAAAATGGCTTTAATGCCTTTATATATTAAGGTTAATAAGCATGACAAGAACGTTACTGACTTAAGTCTATTTTTCTACTTTCTCGCAATTTTAGCTAAATAACGTATGAGCAGAAATTAATAACTTTCATATAGTAATAACATTCCCTATTCATTTACCATTCTTTACAAATAATCGCCGTTAATCGGTAGTTAAATTTTACTAAGATGCTATACTTTGAGCGTTAAATTAATCGTTTAGTTTTTTTGCGCACCAAAATGGAAAAGTGTAAATAAAACATAAAGTTGTTTAAAGGATTGTGCGTTATGCTTTATAAAGACACAAGGCATTGGCAGCCTTACGTCAAAAATCTATATCAACACACCTTAGTTGATTTATTACACCTAAAGCTTAATTTAAAACTTAGTTTAGTATTCGATTTAGTCCCTCGTTTTCTGCTCAAATTAAAGTGTGATTGCGTATCTAATTTTAGGCAGAGGTTGCTATGTGGTTTAGTATCGCACGTTCGCCAACCCAGCTCCCAACATCATTGTCGACGACAGCTATTATTGGTTAATCGTCCGCCATATATTGTTTTCAATATAAAGCGCTATTTAGCGTTAATACTGTTGTTAATATTGCCCTATACCACTACTACTCAAGCACTATCGGCCGTTACAGTGCAGGTAATTAATGGTAATGAACCTTATTTGACTCTTGATAATGGTATAACTAAAATTACCACTAGTGATGGGTTGCTTGGTATTACCTTATCCGATGGTACCCGCATCACTCCAGCTAATAACACATCAAGCAAAGCTAAACCAATAATACTCCCAGAACTTAACCAGAGCTTTGCCGATATTGATATGTTGGTACCTACCGATGCCGATTCCATTGACTTAAGTGCTTTTATTGGCGAACCTTATCATTATTGGGGGGATGATGATGGTGATGGCCAGGGTGCTAATGGCGTTACAATTACGGGTAGCTTAAGTGTCAATATTACTAATAAATATGAACTGTTTCAAAGTAATCGTAATGAAATATTAAATATCTGTGATGCGCCTTACACATTAGAATTAACTAGTACTGATGTTAGTTTAACTACGCAGTATGGGGTACCAAATAATCGTAGTTTCGTGGGTAGTAGTGCCACTTATTATATTAATTCTAAAGGTACTCCGACCATTTGTGCCATTAAACCAAGTTCAGATCTGATGAGCTATCCTGAAAATTTATACGGTCCGACCAATATCTGGGATCCGTATAAAGGCTTTTTTGTACAATCAACTGAGCCAGCAAGCTACAGTCGTAATTTTCCTACAACCGGTGCTGATGAACTATCTTTTTATATTGACTTAGGTGGTATTGATGTCACATCATTAACGTGGCCACCCGTTTCTCATGGTGGGATTACCGCCAATATGATAACAGATCCAAATTTTCCATATTATGTTGAAGTCACTCTCAATGGTCCGACGGCAACAACCGCCCAACAGAATTCAGCATCGCCAGGTTCTGTTGCTACTCCTAGTTTGCCACAAACCTTCGAAATAGTCGGTTATGATAGTAATAATACAGCGGTATTAAAATATGGATTTGTATTAAAGCAGTGGTTTATCCTGCGAGGGTTCAGTAAAGGTGTTTCCTTTGCGAATCAAAACTCCTGGTGTTCAGCAATGATAGGCTATCGTATGCCAAAGATAAAAGATTTAACAAACGCCACCGGAGGATCCTGGACTGGTGGGGTACCATCATCAGTAACAGGTAACTATTCAAATCGTAATATTGGTGCAGGTTTGATCCCTGAATGGGGAAATGACCTGAATAATAATTCTAGCGGCTCTATTTGGGCAATTGGCAATGACAATTCTCAAAGCTTTATTGTTAAGATTACCGATGGTAGTGTTCTCGCTCGAGGCGACGGTCCTCGCAACTTTTATATTGGGGTTTGCGCCTATCCTTAATCTTTAAATTACAGGAAGGCAATAAGAGGTAATAAAGGCTAAACTGCAAATGTAAAGTTGCAGCGGCAGGGGTAAGCCGAGCCGACAGAGTTGGTTAGCAAAAATGGATGGTACGAGTAATTTGGGGAAGGGCACATAAACTCCTCTTTACTCGGGTGTTTTCACCGAAAGAAAACGTTACAAAACAAGCAACGTCCGAAATTTTAACCCATCTAAATTCCATAAAATCTATTCAGAAATTTAATAAACAAGCGGGTGATATATTTTTGAATAGAAAAATATTCCGTTATATTTCAAAGATATCTGACTATTTAAAGGCTATGAGAGTTTATTATTTATGGTATTATTTACATTTCTTTACAAATAATCCGGCTTAATGAGTGACTTTTTTTTATCATAACCTTATAATTCCAAAAGTTAAGCTTATTTAAGCTTTATTTAAGTTTCATTTAAGTTCATTAAGCTTAAATTATGACCATTTAACATAAAAAAATAAAATAAAATAACGGATTAGTTTACTAATGGAGCACCATGAAATATAATTATAGCCCTCGGCGACGGGAAAACAATGTTTTAAAAACTCACCAATCTCTCTTTAGGTTGAAGCTTAATTCAATTCTGACTTCTACTCTTAACTTATTTCATCAAAGCAAGGTAACTCGCCATCGTTTTTTAGCAGTCAGTGTAAGTAAAAGATGCACATTTAGTTTAGCGTTATGCTATCGCTTACTTAAAGCGATAAATTTAAGGTTAATCTTACGTCCAACATTGATTTATACGCAAACTCAAGCATCAGGCCAGTTATCTAAACTGGCTTTAGCATCGATGCCATGGTTACTATTGCTGTATGCCACTACGACTCAAGCGTTATCGGTGACTACGGTGCATGTCATTCATGGTAGTGAACCCTATTTAACTTTTGATAATGGGGTAACTAAAGTCACCACGACTGAGGGGCTGTTAGGTATTACTTTATCCGACGGTACACAATACACACCTTCAACCAACCCTTCAACTGTAACACCAATCGTCTTACCTGGTGCAGATCAGAGTTTTGCTGATATAGGGATGTTGGTTCCTACTGATACTAATTCCGTCGATTTAAATACTCTTATTGATTCAAATTATAATTATTGGGGGGATGATGATGGTGATTCTGATGTTACAGCTACAGGCAGTCTAAGTTTGTCTATTGTTGATAAAAATAATAGAACTGTATCACGAAATACTGTACCAATGTATTGTAACGCGCCTTATAAAGCTACATTAACTAGTGCCGAAAGCACATTGACCACTCGTTATGGCTTTCCTAATAGCATTAAGTTCGGTGCAGGTAATGTTAGCTATTATTTTAATCCTAAAGAATCACCAGGGGTTTGTTTTGCTAAACCGAGTAATTTGGTATATAACATAGGTATCTATGCAGGTCCCGAAAATATCTGGCATTATAATAAAGGTTTCCTAACTCAAACAGCTACACCATCATCTTATAGTTCAAATTTCCCGACTACTGGAGCTAATGGTTTGTTCTTTGATTTAGATATTAGCAATACTGATCAGGCATTAACTTGGGAGCCGGTTTCTCATAGTGGAATTACAGCGACGATGACTAATTCAACAAAAACTAGTGTTCGCGTTACCTTAACTGGTCCTGCTGCAACCTCATCACAATGGAATTCCCGAGTGCCGGATAAAATAGCTAAACCATCTTTACCCCAGACATTCGAGTTAGTTGGTCGTGACAGTAGTGGTAACGCTGTCGCTAAATATGGATTTGAATTAAAGCAGTGGTTTGTCAATCGTGGAACCGTTATGGGAAATTACAACGACCAACTATCTTGGTGTAAAAATATAGGTTATGAACTTCCTAATGTAAGGGATTTAACCAATGCTGTTTATCCATATGACGATATAATTAGTGCTACACCTGTATCATCGGGTAATTATTTCCAACGTCACATCGGGGCTGGTCTTTTTTCTGAGTGGGGTTATATGCTATATTACACTAATGCTAACTTTTATTGGTATTATTGGACTAACGACAAATACTCCCATGGCGACTACTGGTATTATGCGCACGGCGACTACGGACTTATTCATTGGGTAACGCCTGCAGGTTTGTACTACGGGATTTGTGCTTCAGAACTCAAACCTTAGTTCTTATTTTTTGGGGGAGAGTAAAATAGCGTAGATTTTCCAAAACTTTATGATGTCGAAACTTAACCCATTCGCCTCGATTGAGGCGAATGGGTTGTGTGTTTATCGCAAGAAAGTTGAGTAGCGGGGATAGAAGGTCCTAAATTCCGCTTAAAAATTATTAAATGATCAAAACCACGATTTTAAAGACTAAAATAAATTTTTTAGGAAAAATAATCTTAATTTTAAAGATTTATAATGGAAATATATTCATTTAAAACAGTAACTAACTGATTATATTTTAGATCTTCCTTACAAACGTTAACGTTATTGAGTGAAAAAAGTGTTGCATTGTGTTTCTTCAGTTATTTTACTTTTTACATCGTTTTAGATGAACGACTAAAAATCAACAATCTTAACCCATATAAATTCCATAAAATCTATTCAGAACTTTAATAAACAAGCGGGTGATATATTTTTGAATAAAAAAATAATCCGCTATATTTTAACTATATTTGACTATTTAAAGGCTATTAACATTTATTATTTATGGTGTTATTTACATTTCTTTACAAATAATTCAGCTGAATGAGTGACTTTTTTTTATCATAGCCTTATAATTTCAAAAAATTAAGCTTATTTAAGCTCGATTTATAGCCATTTAACATAGAAAAATCAAATAAAATAACAGATTAGTTGACGGATGGAACGCCATGCAGTATAATTATAGACACCAGACACCAGACACCAGCGCTGGCAAAACAATGTTTTAAAAACTCCCCAATCTCTCTTTAGGCTAAAATTTAATTCAACGCTTACTTCTACACCTAACTTATTTCATCAAAGTAAGGTAACTCACCATCGTTTTTCAGCAATCAGAGTAAGCAAAAGATGCACATTTAGTTTAGCGTTATGCTATCGCTTAATTAAAGCGATAAATTTAAGGTTAATCTTACGTCTAACCTTGTTTTTTACGCCAACTCAAGCATCAGGCCCGTTATCTAAACTGGCTTTAGCATCGATACCATGGTTATTATTGCTGTATGCCGCTACGGCTCAAGCGTTGTCGGCAACGACGGCGCAAGTCATTCATGGTAGTGCGCCGTATTTAACCTCTGATAATGGGGTCACTAAGGTCACTACGACTGAGGGGCTGTTAGGTATTACCGTTTCTGACGGCACTACTCAAACCACCTACACACCGGACAATAATACTTCAACCGCGGATAATCCAATCGTTCTCCCAGAAGCTAATGAACACTTTAGCGATATTGGTATGCTGGTTCCTGCCACTGTTAACGCTATCGCCTTAAACGATTTAATTGGTGAGCCTTACAATTATTGGGGGGATGATGATGGTGATGGTCAGGGTACTAATGGAATTACCGCGACTGGTAATTTAAGCGTGAGCATTACCGATAAATTGAATCGAGCCGTGACGCATAGTGCCAACATAGATAGCTGTATGGCACCTTATAAAGTAGAATTAACCAGTACTGATGGTAGTTTAACCACCCAGTATGGAGTACCAAATAGTGGTAATTTTAGTGGTAGCACGGCTGCCTATTATATCACCAGACCTAAATCCGTGCCTAAAATCTGTTACGCCAGGCCGAATATGCTCATTTCCCGACACCGCAAAGACGGCCCTTTTGATCCAAAACGGGGTTTTGTAAAGCAAGCAGCTGGGCCATCACAGTACAAGCTTAACTTCCCGACTACCGGTGCTAATAATCTGTTTTTTGATTTAGACATAGAAAATATTGATAGCTCTACATTAACCTGGCCAACTGTCACTCAAGGTGGTATTACCGCTACCATGACACCATCACCCGCTAATCCAAATTTCATACGCGTCACGCTTACTGGTCCAGCAGCAACAAAAGCCCAACAGGATTCAGCATTACCGGGTAGTTTGGCTACACCTAGCTTACCGCAGACTTTTGTGATAGAGGGTAAAGATAGTCGTAATAAAACGGTATTAAGCTATGGTTTTGAGTTAAAGCAGTGGTTCGTCAACCGCCAAGGCGATCCTCTCGCACTTGATAACGCCTTATCCTGGTGTGACAGTTTAGGTGGTGGTTATCGTCTGCCACTGGTAAAAGAGTTAACTAACTCAATTGGACATTCTGATTGGTGTTGGGCGACTTCTGTGTGTAGTGGTGGGAAGCAGCCGTTACCGACACCCGGCATACCGCCATCCAGTGGTGATTATTATGAGCGTAATATCGGTGCTGGTCTCTTTACTGAATGGGGAGATATGTACTACTGGCATTACTATCTCTCTGCCGGTTTCTACATAGGCCCCTACTGGGCTACCGCTAGCGATGGTTCGGACTTGTTGTTCGCTGCTTATGCTGGCAACGGCGCCGTTAACCGTTTTACCAAAAATGATCAACAATGGTTGGTTTGCGTCTATCCTTAGTGCTTAGTCCTTAAGTGGTGGGTAGTAGATAATAGGTAATAAAGGATAAACTGCTAATGGGAAGTTGTAGCGGCAGGGGTAACCCGAGCAGACCAAGTTGCCGATTCCAAAAAAGAGCAATCAAACGCTGTATAAATAAAATTAAAAAAATTAGCATTAAGAGAAAGTGGAATTCTTGTCTTGATAAAAGAAATGCTTTTAAAAGCATTTCTTCAATCGTTTTATGTGATTAAGTAATTATTGTGGTTTAAGTTCGAACCGATAGTTTAATTTATGAAAAATTTGATCAAATTATTATCCATGGTGATTTTTAGGAAAATTTCATTAATTAATGCTATCCAAATGTAGTCCTCTATCATTTGTACTTACGAGTCAATAACGAATGATGATTTAGATAACAGCGGTGGATTTTAAATCCGCCGCGGCTACTAATCTCGCTACTATGGCATTTGAAGTATAAAGAAGTAAACGATTAGCTATACCAATACCACCAACTACAATGTTAAATAAAAAATCAAAGCAATCCAATATTGAGCAAACAAGCAAAACGGTAACAAATGATGAATTAATCATTCAATCATGATCTAAAATTATTACTCATTATCAACAGACAAATAAAATAGGGGTTAGTAACATAAATTATAAATAAGGCTATAACCGTGTAACATTAATTATTTTATCCTCATGGCAACCGAACAGATATTCCTCTATTGCTATTAATACACTTAGAACTAGACGATTATTTTAATTTCACCAATGAATGGTAAAGCACATGATCATTAGTAAACTAGCGCACAGACTTTAATTGTAAAAACCGCTCCGACGGTAGATTAAACTACCAATACAGTCAGCACAGTTTGTAAGTTAAATGATCTGTTACTTTGTTGGTCATTTTAAGTGAATCCTGTTTTGTTGCAAGCCGCTAGTTTCAAGCTTAAGGTGTGAAAATAGACAACATAACAATTATGTAGATGCTGGCTGCTTTTTAGCAATAAAGAATAATATTGAAGAGCCTAAAATGCTTGATATAGTTAAATTTCTAATTTTTTCAGTATGTAATAATAAAAAAGCATCCTTAATTTTGACCGGAAAATATTATATTTATATAAATATTATTGAACGCTTTAATCTAAAAAGTTGATTACACTAATCACTTAATTTTGATTACTACTAAATAATTATCTAAAATTTACATTTCTTTACAAATCTATTGTGTTAATAGGTGATTATTTTTTATTAAAGAATTATACTTTTCAACAAATGGATTTAGATATTTTTATAAATAATGGAAGGTAAAAAAACTTAAATAAAACAATAACAACTGACGGATGAAATGTTATGCAGTATTATTATGGCTACAGGCATTATCAGATCTATGTTTTAAGTTCCAAATTCTTTTCAGTATTACTTTTATCTTGTTTATTTTCTTTAATATCACGTTTGTTTTTTAAGCTTTTTTTTGTAGTTGTATTGATATTATTGTTTTGCTCATTTAATGTAAAGGCACTTTCGGCTGTTACTATTAAAATCATTCAAGGTAGTGAACCGTATTTAACCTTTGATAAAGGTAAAACCAAAGTTACAGATGCTAATATTTTGTCTGTTATTACCTTTTCTGACGGTACTACCATGAGTTCAACAACCAATACTTCATCTTCTGAAAATCCTATAGCCTTACCCAAGGAAGGTGAAACCATTAAAGACATTTCTATGATGATTCCCATCATCAATAGGTCTATAAACTTAAAAACTATAATTGGACCTCCTTATAGTTATTGGGGAGATGATGATGGTGATGGGCAAGGTGCCGACGGTATTTCTGCTACAGGAAACATAAGTGTTAATGTTACTGATAAAAATGGTAGTATTGTCAATGCTGATACGGCGTTAGATATTTGTAAAGCACCTTACCTTATTGATTTTGATACAAGTGGTGTTTGGAGCTTATCTACCAAATATGGAATTCCTAACATAGCCACGTTATACATGCGCCCTGTCAAATATTATATTAAGCCTAATTCTGCTCCGGCAGTGTGTATGTTAGTACCGAGTTTATTTGCGTCACCGGCTAATACCGAGGTATGGCGTTGGTCAAAAGGGTTTTATGCTCAATCTCGCGATCCGGCAACTTATGAACGCAATTTCCCAACTACAGGGGGAAATAATTTGTTTTTCGATTTAGAAATTTCCGGTATTGATGAAAGTGAGTTAACTTGGCCTCCAGTTACTCATGAAGGAATCACGGCCACTGTGACCCGATCTGAGCATAATGAACTTTGGCTAAATCCTACGCCTAAAGTTGTGACGCGAGTAACCTTAACGGGCCCGGCTGCAACGACTACACAACAAAGCTCTAATTCACCAGGAGCAATATACCGACCACAATTGCCACAGACATTCGAACTCGTTGGATATGATCGTAATAACAAACCGGTGATAAAATATGGTTTTATATTAAAACAGTGGTTTATTGCACGTGGTAAAAAACTATCGAATATGGCAAATAATCAAGCTTGGTGTAATAGCACTGGTTATCGCGTGCCACTCGTTAAAGATTTGACCAATGCCATTCCAGACCCAAATAGTCCTGCAGAGAATCAAGGATTTGTAGGTGCCAAACCTGAATCACACGGAAACTATTTTGAACGCCAAATTGGTGCAGGGTTTATGTCCGAATGGGGGGTTCTTGATTTTTACAACGATGCAGTATTTAGCGGCGCGATGTTAATCACCAGTGAATTTAGTGATGCCTCTGGAGTGTGGCCGTGGATAGTCAATATGGCAGGTGGAGGCGTTTACCCAAAAAGAAGCCAAGATCCTATCTTTACTGTTATTTGCGCTTACCCATAGCGAGGTGAACTAACCGTTAGCGATAATACTATATTTAAATCAATAAGCTATCAAAATATCATGTCTTTTATTAAAGACAGTTAAATCAAATTATGGGCTTTTGCCGTTATGAACGACAAAAGCTTTTTTTATATGAGAATGATGACATTAAATAATTGTGAACAGTATGTTTTTCAAAAAGCGTTATTGGAATAGTGATAGGTTAACTTATGTTAAAAAAGCATATTTTATGCGATGTTATCGTCAACTTACCAGCAAGTAAAATTGCAACTTTATGTTCTCAAGTTTTGAGTGTTTATAAAATCATGTTAGTTGTGTATAGGTAGCTTAGACAAGCTTTTTAACTGAATTTATCTGTTTTAATTTTCATTCAAATTCCATAATGGTATAGATAGATTGATTTAGTTGATCGTTAATCGATAGCAATAAAATTGAAGTTAAGCGCGATCATATTTAATAACACAAAAATTTTTATTTTGTGTGATAGCGGTTATGCACAGTTTTAATCTATGTATTAATTTATTGAGCACCTAAAAATTTGATTAAAATTTTAATGCATCTAACACTAATTTAAATACTTGAGAATGTCCTTTGCGACTAGGATAATAGATATAAAATGGTTCATAAGTGATAGCAAAATCCTCCAATAATTCTATTAAATTGCCTTTGGCCAGATCGTCTTCTACCGTTGGTCTACCTATCCATGTGATGCCTAATCCATCTAAAGCCACTTGTTTACGTAAATTACTATTGCTTGATAATTGAGAAGAAGGTTGGTATTTAATAATATTGCCATTGTCATTGAATTCCCAAGCTAATTCTGTCGCATGTTGAGCAGAAATTTTCTTACCGATTAATTGGTGCTTATCAAGATCTTTAATTTGCTTAGGTAGAGGTCTGTTTTTTAGATAATCAGGACTGGCAACGACAGCCATCGTTAATGGCGCAGAGATTTTTACTGCAATCATATCATTAGCAATATCATTACCCAAACGGCACCCCATATCAAAACCTTGTTTAACTATATCTACCCAATTATTGTCTGCTTCAATTTCGATCTTGATTTGAGGATAACGGGGTAAAAATTGACGTAGTTTAGGATAAATAATACTCTCAACAGCTAAATGTGGTGCATTAATTCTAATGGTTCCAGACGGCGTGCTTAGAAAATCTGATAATGCACTAACTTGCTGATTTAACGATTGAAATAGTGGGGCTATTTGCTTATATAACTGCTCGCCAGCTTCGGTTAATGACATACTTCGTGTGGTTCGATTAAACAAACGTAGATTTAGCTTGGTCTCTAAGTTGCTCATACTATGGCTTAACGCTGAAGATGAAATACCTAATGCCTTTCCTGCTTTTACAAAACTAGAAGCTTGTGCGACGACAACAAAATAGTGCAGTTCGTTAAAATTATACATAAACACGCATGTGATTAATGAATTTATTTCATCATACTATAAATGAATACCATATTTATCTCAATAAAACCTGTGCCTAAAATAAATCATCGACATTAATTTATTTGCGTGAATTTATATTCGAAGGTTATTCATTGTGGCGTGAATATTAATGTTATTAAACATCAATGTATTTAAAACTAATGTGGAACAAGAGGGGCTTTTATGGATTATATAAAACTTGGCAATTCGGATATTAGCGTATCACGTTTTTGTTTAGGCTGTATGAGCTTTGGCGATCCTGCCAGTAAAATGCATGCATGGACACTTAATCCAACAGAGAGTGAGTCAATTATTAAGCATGCCTTGGATTTGGGGATTAACTTTATTGATACTGCAAATATTTATTCAGCGGGTACCAGTGAGGAGTATGTTGGGCGAGCAATTAAAAATAACATAGCTCGAGATAAAGTCATACTCGCAACAAAAGTCTATTTTAATCCAGGTAACTTATCTAAAAATGCGATAGAAACAGAAATCAATGGATCATTAAAACGGCTTGGCACCGATTATGTTGATTTATATATCATACATCGCTTTGACTATAACACGCCTATAGAAGAAACAATGGAGGCATTACATAATTTAGTAAAAGCAGGTAAAGTTAGAGCATTAGGGGCTTCAGCCATGTATGGTTATCAGTTTTTCAATATGCAACTTGCTGCTGAGCAAAATGGCTGGACTAAATTTGTTTCAATGCAAAACCATTATAATTTACTTTATCGTGAAGATGAGCGGGAGTTAATTCCAATTTGTAAACAATTTAATGTTTCGTTAACGCCATATAGTCCTCTAGCGGCAGGCCGACTTGCTCGCTCACAATGGCATACAGATACCTTACGTAGCCAAACCGACAAAACCGCTGTTGATAAATATGATAGTACAGAAAAAACAGATATGGGTATTGTCGAGCGAGTATCGGAAATTGCTGAAAAACATCATGCCTCAATGACTCAAATAGCATTAGCGTGGCAATTTGCTAAGGGCATTACCGCTCCAATTATTGGTGCGACTCAAACAAAATATTTAGACGATGCGGTTGGCGCATTACAAGTATCATTAAGTCAAGACGACATTGATTATTTACAAGCGCTTTATATTCCTCATCGTATTGTTGGTGCAATTTAAAAGCAAACTAAGCAAAACAAGTTGTTATAGTTTAAAAATATCACTTATTATAGACCGATATATTTTCAAAACTTGTTTTGCTAATAATGTTAAACGATCAAAATCACTCTTTAAGACCGACTCTACTCGCTATTGAATCTCATCGCAAATGGCAGAGTTATGCCGAATATTGTAAGTTACGTGAACAGGGATTGCGAAAGCAAGCTTTTTCTGCACTTGATATTTTTTTAGCCGATAGCCTGCAATGGTGTTTTAATGAGCAGAAGGAGTTTGTAGCCTTTGTATTCAATCTTTGTGAGGACGATCTTGAGCTTCAACTTATTTATCTATGCTACCCGCTAATGAGCAAATTGATAAAACCGACGCTTGATAAGTGGTGTAAGCAAGAAAAAGTCAATAGCCAGCCTTTTCGTTGGTATGGAAAATTCTTTTGTGACAGTTCTTATATCTATCACGCACTTCAAATCGATCCTTGTGATGACAAAGCAAGAAAATGGATTATCACTAACTTGCTAGAAAAAATTGACTTTGCAACGCATCATTTACCTGACTATTATATTGGCGATCCTTTATTGGCAATTGAGTGGGGAAAGGAAGTACAGCAACATATCAATTTATTAATTGACAAAAAAGCCCAACCGTTTTGGCAAAAAGAGTTAGAACAATCACTTATACTTGTTAATAATTATATTCAGTGGCAGGCAAGTCATCATCCTGATTTTGAACAATGGGGTAAAGAAAATAAATTACAAGTCGATTCAAACGATGAAACTTATTATTATCAATAATAGTTAAGTAATGCTCAGAGTGCAATGAGGATTAGTTGTTTTTAGTTTATCATCATTACCAAACTTAATATAACTAGTTTGAATATAGTTATAATTTTTTTGTATTATCGCTATTTAAAATAGCTGCCTATAATGTGGTGACTAAAATAATAGATATTGATTGCAATTAGTTAATTTAACTAGTTAAAAAAAGAGGAGTGATAATGAAAAAACTTTTTAATATATTAGCAATAATAGTGACGGGGTTTATTTTATTTGGTTGTGAACAAAAGTCTGAAACGAATGCTAATAATTTAGAAAAAAAAGAGATTGTCGTCGGTTTACCGCCAAGTATGCATAATATTTTAATGGAAAGGGTGGTCAAGCCTGAATTAGAAAAAAAAGGTTATACGGTCAAGTTAGTCAATTTTAGTTCATTACGAGACTCCAATACAGCATTGGTTGAAGGTAGTATTGATATGAATGCCGCTCAGCATCAAGCTTATTTAGATGTTTATAATAAAGAAACGAATAACGATCTAGTTTCGTTAGTCCACATACCTTCTATTTCAGCAGCACTATTTTCACAAACTCATCGATCTTTAGACGATATTGCTCAAGGACAAACTATCGCTATACCAAATGATCCTTCGAATACCGCTAGAGCATTGTTATTACTGCAATCTTTGGATTGGATAAAATTAAAACCTCAAGCGCAATCGGGCACTGTCAGTGTTAATGATATTGCTGAAAATAAATATAACTTAAAATTTAAAACATTATTATCCGAAATTATTCCTCGAACGCTTAGCGAAGTTGATTATGCGATTATGCCCGGCGGTGTTGCTTGGTTAAGTAAAGTACCTGCTGATAATGTGTTATTACAAGAAAAACTGTCACCTAATTTAGAGTTAATGGTGGTTGTTAAAAAAGAAAATTTAAATACTCAGTGGGCTAAAGATGTGAAACAACTTTATCAATCTGATGAACTTAAAACGTTTATTAATGAAGATCCTGATGCTAAAGGTCGATTTATTTGGCCACAACAATAGTAGAAAATTGTTATCAGGTGACCCAATATCCTAATTAATTGATTAGGATATTTTTGTCGTTATTGTAAACTATGATTGGTTATCTTATGTAGATAAATAATCAATATAAAATTTTTCTTAATTTTTTTCATGAATATTAATTAAAAGATTTTAAATCTATTAATTTAATTGGAATTATTGACTTTATTTTGATAAAGTTACTGTTCGTTTAATAGACATGAAATTTGCAAATAATGGAAAAAATTAAATATATTTTAGTATTTTTTTGTAGCATTGCTTTAGCGGGATGTTTTGAAAAAAATACTTTAGATCGTTTGATCGATAATCCAACAGCCAGCGACATTAAATTAATAATTGATGGTACAGAATTAACTATTCCTGCTAAGTCAGAAGTTAATTATAGTTTCGAGTATGGTAAACATACGATGACTTATAATAACGATTCAATCAATTTTATTATAAAGCCCGCTAAATTCGGCGGAACTACAATTATTAATCCTACCCAAAGTAACTATATTTTACATACTAATGTTTACGTTACCTCGGCTATGAAAGAGAGCGAATCTGATAAAGTTATTGAAAAACAAATTAATAATATTCCCATCATTATTAATGGGGAAGTTACCGAAATACCGCTTACCGCAAAACTAATTAATGATGTATTTATTGATCAACAGGATTATGATTGGGATTATGGACTTGATCAGGATTTACCTGAAGAAATAACGCGAGAAATGTCAAAAAATTATGCTTACTCTGAGACACTTACAAAACTTTATCGTGAAAGTGAATATATCAAACTTTTAAAACAAGATGATATTGAAGAAGAAATCAGTTTTCCCTATCAACCTAAAAAATTTAGTGAAATCAGTTCTACTCATTTTTTCCCAACAGTTGATCTTAATGCAATAGAATGTGAACCAGGTCGAGAATATATTAAAAATCTTTACGATCAATGGCAGCATCTTTTTACCCTTAAAGGGGGGGATTTTGTAAGTAAATATAATAAGTTAATGGACGATAGTGATTTTGATAAGCAAAAACAATTAGAAAATATTTGTAACAACCAGATTGATCCTAATCGTACCTATCATACAGCTATGACAGATTATAATTATAATATCCTCAGAGATGCTAGAGATTTTAACTTTTTTCTTATTAAACAATAATATTATCTAATTGCTTTGTTTAAGATAAGCTTTATCTAAGCTATTTAATAAATAAGCATAAAATTATTTTTAATAGTTTTATGCTTTAATTTTTTGTGTTTTCTTTTATTTTTTTAACACATTGTTTTATCGATTTTAATTTTATGATTAAAAAAACAATTCGTGTACTTCTTCACCAGAAAGTCATTTTACTTTGGCTATAAAATAGTTATAAAAAATTGATTGAACTCTCATTTTTCATTTTCTTCCTTATGTAATATTAACATTACCTTTAAGAGGTAATAGTACTGGTTAGTCTAGAAACTAAACATAATCGTATACTAAGGAGAGCCTATTTATGTATAACGCCAATAAATTGTTTAAATTGACTATGATTAGCTCGGTAGTGAGTTCATTTTTTATCTCATGTCAGGTATGTGCTTTTCAAAAAGGTTCGACTGAAGACTTTTTAGGGCATGAAGTTGGTATTACTTATCATACCGCCGAACAAGCTGTGAGTAGTAAAGATTATTTACCTCCTTTCCCTGATAAAGATAGCCCTGAATTTGAAGCCGACAAAATCGCTTACTTACAAGGTTATCAATTAAAAGATACACCGCGCTGGCAACAAGCAACGTCTGATGCTGATTTACATACAGATAATGTCGCTAAGATATTTTCAATACCATTAGGTATAAAAATCTCACCAAAAACAACACCGACACTTTACAAAATGTTTGGTGATTTGCTAGTTGATTCTGCCGATAATGCCACAAAAACAGCGAAAGAATTTTATAAACGAACCCGTCCATTCGTTTATTTTGGCAACCATCCTTGTCAACCTCAAGATGAAGAAGAGCGATTACTGCAAAATGGTTCATTTCCTTCTGGGCATACTTCATACGGTTGGACACTAGCTTTAGTTTTGGCACAAATATCACCAGATCATGCGGCAGCAATAATTAAACGTGGTTATGAATTTGGACAAAGTAGGGTGATTTGCGGTGCTCATTGGCAAAGTGATGTTACTGCCGGTAGAATGGTTGGTGCTGTTGAATACGCTTTTTTACAAACGCTTCCCAAATTTCAAACGGATCTAAAACAAGCAATGGCAGAAGTTAATTATCAATATAGTTTATTAAAATAGTTTTAGATAGATAATTTTGTTGATATTGTTAGCTATACTTCAATTGGTGATGTTAGATAACTCTATGTTTAACATCCGTTAATTATCATTTTTTTGACAAAAATAAATATCAATTTTTGCATAGGATATGATAAAGTGTATGCTCGATTTAAATATTAATAGAAAAGAATGTGATGAAAAAAATACAATATACGTTATTACTTACTTGTAGTTTAGGGTTGGTTGGTTGTTTTGATTCTAACCCTATTGAATCAGGCTCAGTAGACCGTTGGATAGATAATCCAACTGCTAATGAAATCAAAGTGTCTATAGATGGTAAAGAGTTAATTGTACCGGCTAAATCTGGTATAAATTATACATTTGACTATGGAAAACACAGTTTATCTTATAATAATCAGACACTTAACTTCATGGCTAAACCTGCAATAGTATCTAATTCAGGATTTATTAATCCAACACAGAGTAATTATATTTTGTTAACGACTTACTATACGAACAACCAACAAGTCTACGAAAAAATGATTGCTTCAAAACTTAAGAATGTTCCTATCATTATTAATGGTGAACAGACTGAGATTGAATTACCAATAAATGTGGTTAATGACGTATTTATTGAAAGAAATAAAACGCCTTGGGATTATTCTATTGATGAAGCATTACCTGACTCGGTTACTGTAAAAGGTGAAAACCAATATCAATCTCAACGACGTAAACTCTACCGCGAAGATGAGTTTTTGAAAACGTTAGATATCCCAGAAAATGAGAAGGTCAGTTTTCCTTATCAGCCTAAGAATTTTGCAGATTTACCAAAAGTTGTGATGCCAACCATTTCGTTAGATTCGATTACATGTAAAAAAGGGCGCGAGTTTGTTGACACACAAGTAAAAGATTGGAATAAGTTTTTCAATTCAACAGGGAAAGAGTTAGCCAACGTTTATAATCAATTAACTTCAAGTGAAACATTCCAAACTAAACATGCAATCCTAAGTGAATGTTCAACTAATGGTGAAGATAAAAATAGAACTTACGCAACAGAAATTGATAAGATAGATGAAACAGTCAAACCACAAGAACAAGTTAATCTATTTATCACACAATAATAATGTCTTTCGTCTAGTGTAAAAATTAGATAATACGTTACTTAATTCTGATTAATAAGACATAGAATCGATTCTATCAATTTTATGTCTTACATCTCCTCAATCAAACTCTTATCACTTCGTTAGTTAAATATAATAATTGATTTGCCATATGACAAAGTCAAGTAACATTATACTCGTTGAAATTATTGAGCTATATCACATAAATTACATAAAAATCTTGGCGGTCTCAAGATTCAGGATAATATCTATCCATGTATAAAAAAACAAGGAATCGGTTATGAATAAACATAAATTAAAATTAGCTGCAATTATTGGCAGTATTATTTTAAGTACATCGACTGCTTTTGCCTCGCTCGAGGATGTGAAGAATTTAAAAATTATTAGCTACAATGTTTATAATGGGATGAAGTTAGACGAAAGTGAAGGTAAACAAAAATTTATTGATTGGGCAAAAGCACAAGATGCTGACATTATTGCTTGGCAAGAGATGAATTTTTTTACGCGTGAAAAGCTTGAAAAATTTGCAGCAAGTTATGGACATAAATATGCTGTACTTTTGAAAGAAAAACCAGATGATGCCGCTTTTTTCCCTGTTGCAATTACCTCAAAATATCCTATAGTTAATGTCAATAAAGTCGTTGATAATATGTGGCATGGCGCTTTATATGCCGATATTGGCAATTATCATTTTGTTATTACTCACATGAATCCATTTTGGACGGCAAAAAGAATCGATGAAATAAACTTAATTATTGATTCAATTAAGTATAGTCGTGATCCCAATGGCAAATGGATTATAGCTGGTGATTTGAACTCTTTTTCACCTGCTGATAAACAAACCTACGATAAAAGTAATCTGTTAAATGATATTAAAGAAAAGCAGAAACAAAGACCAATATTAGAAAATCTTGTTAATGGACAATTAAGTTATACCGTGCAACAAAACTTATTGGATGCAGGTTTTATTGATGCCTTGAAAATTAAAAATAAACAATTTATCGCAACAGCGCCAACGAAAGTATTTTATGATCAAGCTTCAACGCCACTACGTTATGATTATATCTATATTTCTCCTCCCCTCAAAAAGGATGTTATTGACGTTAAAGTGCTAAAAGATGATTTTACAGATAAATATTCTGATCATTACCCAGTGCAAATGATAATTAAAAATAAATAGTTTTAACCAAGATCGGTAAAGCCATGCATAAGCTGCATGGCTTATCGTGTTATTTTTATATGGACGTTTTTTTATTATTGATAAACACTAAATTGTGATTGCGATCGCAATGTATCAATTTGAATTTAATTAATATCAGCTATAACGTCAAATAATCAATATGAATGAATTTAACTAAAAAAGCAGTAGGATAAATATATGAAAAAAATTTTTTTTGTGTTCAGTTTTCTGGGATTGTTTTCACTGTCTTCAAGTGCACTTGCTACAGATGATTTAGTGGTTTCTCAATATCAAAGTTCACCGAATAAAGTGTATGCCGATAATGCTCAACCGCAGATTACTGTTGCTAATTTTAATATTGCAGGGGGACTTAGACATCACAAGGTCGATTTAGACTTGGTTGCTAAAGCAATTAAAGCGATGGATGCTGATATTGTCACACTTGAAGAGGTTGATCAAAATACTACCCGTAGTGGCGGCGTAGATCAAGCTAAAATCATCGCTGAAAAAACAGGAATGCACTATCTATTTGGTAAAGCTACCGATATGAAAGGCGGCAATTATGGTAATGCTATACTTTCGAAATATCCTATTGAAACAAGCAAAACCTTTTTGTTACCGTCTGGCTCTTTTGAACAAAGAGCATTGATGTTAAGTAAAATTAATGTTCCTGGCTTTGATTCGCCTATTTATGTATTTAATACCCATTTTGATTGGCATGAAGAAGATGAAGTAAGAATGGCACAAGCAAGGTTTATTAATAGCATTGTGTTTGATGATTTAGATTTAGATACTGAATTTCCTAATTTGGCTTCTGGTATTATGTTGTTACTCGGCGATTTTAATTCAGTCAAAAATGATAAAGTGATAAAAGAGCTTGAAAAATACTGGACGTTGGTTAAAAAAGATTATGTAGATACTCGCACTTGGCCAGCAGGAAATCCGGGATTAGATTTAGATCATATCTTTACCAGTCGCAATCAAATATGGAAAGTTGAACAATTAACGATTCCTAATGATGGTAACGAATGGAATGGTATTAAATGGCCATTAGTCAGTGACCATATTCCCGTTATAGCAAAATTAAAATTAATTGAACAATAACCCGTGGGCAATATGCCCACTTTTACTTCGATGATCTACCTAATTTAGCAATCAAATAAATATAGACTAGCTCACTGAATAATTCGACTAGTGTTTGGGTGACAATTACTGCCGGTAAAATTGGCATGATGTCTGCAATAGCCATTGCTATTGGCAATATCACTAACGCATTGCGTGTACCAGCACTAAAGGCGATAGCTCGACTTTCTGTGATGGAGACACGAAAAAAACGACCAACAAACCACCCAATAAAAGGCGCAAAAATAGCAAATAGTAGATAAAATGGAATAACTGATATGACTTGTGACAAATTCCCTTTAAGTTGAGGTAAAATCGCTATAATTACAATAAATAAGGCTAAAGCGGTGGTGGGGACCGGTAGTATATTCAATAGATTGACTGTTTTTGTCATAATTTGACTTCGACTTGCACATATCTGGATTATTACAGCAATGGTAAGTGGAAGTAAAATTAGCCATACAAAAGCATGAATAAATGGTGTAGGTTCAATGAGTCCTTTAACCTGTTCACCAATAAATATATTTAGATAAAAAGGTAACAAAAACAGTTGAAGCAATAACAGTAATGGTGTCGCCATTAACAGTGATCGGGCATCAGCATGACCAATATGTGCAAAAGTGACAACGTAATCAATGCAGGGGGCTAACAATACAAATAAGATACCGAGCTTAATCAAAGGTTCATTGGGTATAAAAATAGACAATATCCCTACAAATAGTGGTATAACAACAAAATTAGCAATGACTAAAGCAACAATAAATCGCTTATAAAGCAAAAATTTTGTTATATCGCCAATTGGAACTTGTAGAAAAGTCACAAATAGCATGACCCCTAAGGCAGGAGTAATGGCTATCGCAAAAACTGAGGTTCCATTTATACAAAAAACAACAATCATTGCGATAAAAACCGCTAAAAAATAAATAGCTATTTGTTGTTTCTCTAATTTTTGTTTGAGGTTTTGCATATTAACCATTCACTTTTATCAATTCAAAATTAATCTTTAGCATACTGTTGATCTTCAATTAAATAAATGGGATTGTTTTAACAAGAAAAATATTTATTATTTTTCGAAAAAACGATCTTAATATAGAAAATATTGATCATTCTATTTGAACAAGTTACGTTTAATAAAATCAGTTCATTGCTCTGCTTAACAAAATTTAATTATTAGAAATGTGAGCTTTATCACATCGTATAATAAAAGAAGTGCAAAGTTAATTGGTACAAAATACTTTCGTTAAAATTATCAATTTTGTTTTTAACCATAAGTTAAATCGAATTAAATTAGATAAAATCACAATTTATTAACGCCAGTCTGTTATTTCGTTTTGAACCAAACAAAAGTTATTTATACCAAATTTTAATAACCAATAAACTGCAATAAAGATCACAATTTATGGTTATTTTACTGCCTATACTGATATTAATACTTCGGTTAATTTTTTTCCGAATTTTATATTTATCAGGAGGTAGTAATGAAAAAATATGTCAAAAATTGGATCACAATCGGATTACTCACTGCATTTTGCCTGCCTATTGGTTCGGTATGGGCTAAAGAGTATCAATTAACGGGGAAAAATACACAAATCACGCTATCTGATAATGATAATCACAAAAATGTCACATCTTTTAATATTACTAACCCTATAACCCATGATTCAATCAATGTTAATACGCTATTTGAGATTACTTTGAATTCCGGACAAAAATTGACCGATAAAGATTTCCAATTAGATAATTTGCAACAAAAAGACAATCAAATTTATATAAATTTAAGTGGTCATGATATTGCGATTCAAACCCTATTGATTCTCAATGACGATAAACATTTTGCCAGTTATGAGCTGCAAATCACCCCTAAAAAACAAGCACTTTCAATGTCAGCCGTTTCTTTAATGCCATTCCATTCACAAGCGCCATTTGTTTATGGTTCTGTTGTGAGTTCACCTATTATTAGTGATACCTTTTTTATCATTCCCGAAAATCCATTAACCAATACGGTTGCCTATGAAGGCGGTGTTTTGCAAAAAATTCCGCAAGCGATCCCGTTACAAGTTAATCATACCTTGAGTTATAAAACCTATATTGGTACCTATGAAAATGGGCAATTAAGACGCAATGTAAATGAATTTATTAATCACGTTCGAGAACGACCATATAGCCCATATTTGCATTATAACTCTTGGCTAGATATCGGTTTTTTTAATCCTTATACCGAAAAAGAAGCTTTACAACGCATTGATCAATATGGTGAGCAATTGGTTGAAAAACGTAAAGTCAAACTTGATGGTTATCTGTTTGATGATGGATGGGATAATTTACAAGGAAACTGGGGATTTAGTGCAAATTTTCCTAATGAATTTAATAAATTAAAAACTGCATCTGAAAAATATGGTGCGGCACTTGGTATTTGGTTGTCACCTTGGGGAGGATACAATAAACCACGTGATACTCGTGTTGCCAATGCGTTAAAACTGGGTTATGAGACAATGGATGGTAAACTGGCTTTATCTGGTCCTAAATATTATGCTAATTTCCATAAACGGATTTTAGAATTAATCAAAAATCAAAATATTACGATGTTTAAACTTGATGGGACAGGCAATGCGGATAAAGTGATTGCTGGTAGCCAATTTACTAGTGATTTTGATGCGGCGATCCATTTAATTGAAGATATGCGTAAAGCGAGTGATCATTTATATATTAATTTAACAACCGGAACCCAGGCTACGCCATCTTGGCTGTTTTATGCCGACTCCATCTGGCGAGGAGGCGATGATGTCAATTATTATGGGCCTGGCAGTAAAGTTCAACAGTGGTTGACTTATCGTGATGCAGAAACTTATCGATCAATTGTACTTAAAGGTCCATTGTTCCCATTAAATTCTTTAATGCTGCATGGCATTGTGTATGCTAAACAAGCAAAAAATTTGCAACAAGAAACCGAAAATGACTTTGCCGATCAAGTTTGGAGTTATTTTGCAACTGGAACGCAATTGCAAGAAATGTATATCACCCCTGAACTGATGACAACAAACAATTGGGATACGTTAGCGTCGGCGGCTAATTGGGCAAGAGATAACCAAAAAGTGTTATTTGATACCCATTGGATCGGTAAAGATCCCACAAAATTAGGGGTATATGGTTGGGCTGGATGGACGCAAGATAAATCCATTATTACTTTACGTAATCCGTCAGATAAACAACAAGTGTATTATCTTGATTTACAGAATGATTTAGAGTTACCAGCAACGGCAAACTCGAATTTTACCATTCACATTGATTACAATAGTCAATCACATGCACCAAAACCAGCTGTTATTGATAAAACAGCGATGATCACCCTTGAACCATTTGAAACAGTTGTGATGTCTTTAACGCCTCAATAGTAATAATATGCCTTGTATGCGACTTACAAGGCATTAAAAATTGTTTTAAAACAGACGTGTTAATTGATGATGTTTTAACTATGATTTAGCGCATATGGTTAAAAAATGTTATGATTAGGCTATTTACAATAGTAAAAAAGCTCATTATGATACGCGCCATTATTAACTGCAAAGGAGAACTGATTATGATTTATTTAGATGACCTTTGCAGGCTTATCGCACAATAATTGGGTGATTAACTTTTCCATTCTTGCTTCAATTCATTCTGCTGATCTTAGCCTGCCAATTAAATGCATACCTATAATTTAAAACTAATCTTAGTTTATTGATGTAAATTAAAGAGTTTCACAACCTAAAAATGATTTGATAGTTAATTTATCGCTTTTATTGGCGACAAAACAATAATGTTTTGACCATGGTGGTTTTTCTTACTGGTGTGGTTGTTATTTATCTGTTATATCGCATTTAAATTATAGGCACTAAACAATAAAAATATTTTTAATGGATTGATATATGGACAATTCTATACAGATACTATCTGAAAAAGTGTCATTAATTGCTTCAAACAAAACATGGATTGATGGTTTAGCTATTGAGCAACTAGAGGTAACGGCTGCATTACCCAATATGGTTAAAGTGGTTGGAATGCCTGACCTGCATCCCGGAAAAGGTTACCCGATTGGTGCGGCTTATTTAAGTCGTGAAATAATTTATCCTGCATTAATTGGCAGTGACATTGGTTGTGGTATGGGGTTTTGGCAAACCGATATTAGTATTGCTAAGTTAAGCATAGATAAATTAACACGCCAAATAGGCAATATTGATCAACCCGATATGCGACATAAATATAATCTTGGTACGATTGGCGGTGGGAATCATTTTGCCGAGTTACAAAAGGTTAGCAAAATTTTTAGCGAGCAACTTTTTGAGCATTACCAACTTGATGCTAAAAAATTATTTTTGCTAGTGCATAGTGGTTCACGGGGATTAGGGCATGCAATTTTGCAAAACCAAATATCACGATTTGGTTATCAAGGTTTAGCAGATCAAAGTGCACCCGCACTTGAATATTTAGCAAAACATGATAACGCTGTCGCATTTGCTATGCTAAATCGTCAAGTGATAACTGAACGGTTACTCAATAACCTCAACAGTCATGGGCGTGAAATACTCAATGTTTGTCATAATTTTTTGCAACAAGTGACATTAGACCATAATGACTATTGGTTGCATCGTAAAGGTGCATCTTCAGCGCTGGATGAGCTTGTTATCGTACCAGGCTCTCGTGGGGATTATAGCTACTTAGTTAAACCGATACCGAATGAAGCGCTACTCTTGTCACTAGCTCATGGGGCAGGGCGAAAATGGCGCCGAGCAGACTGTAAAAGCAAACTCGATACTCGTTACACAATTGCTGAATTAAAACGAACAAAATTAGGTAGCCGTGTCATTTGTGAGGATAGTCGTTTAATTTTCGAAGAGGCACCACAAGCGTACAAATCAATAGATAGTGTGATTGAATCGATGCAACAAGCCAATATTGTAACGGTTATTGCTCAACTTACACCAATATTGAATTATAAAACACAAGGAGATCACTAATGGCATTACTGCTTTTTTCGTCTGCCAGAGGGCCTGATGAATGCTCATTGATGGTTGCAAAGGCCATAAAACAATTTTTTATCGAAGCGAATAAATTATCGTTATCAATTGAAATGTTAGAAAGTATATTGGGCGACAAGCCCAATACATTTCGTTCAGTATTGATTTCTGTTGAAGGTTGTCTAAGTGAACAATTAATCTCACGTTGGCTTGGCACCGTACAGTGGGTGTGTCAAAGTCCTTACCGACCACATCATAAACGTAAAAATTGGTTTATTGGTATTACTTGCTTACCTAATCCTGTTCCAATACAAGATAGCTCTATTGCGTTTTCGACAATGAAATCTTCCGGAGCAGGCGGGCAGCATGTGAATAAAACGCAGTCAGCTGTACGTGCAACACATATTGCAACCGGTATGACTGTCAAAGTTCAATCAGAACGTAGCCAACATGCCAATAAACGTTTGGCAAAACTGCTATTGGCTCATAAATTGGCTGAACATAAAGAAGAACAATATCAACAACAAAAAGAGATTCGTCAACGATTTCATGATGTTATTCCTCGAGGTAATAGTTGCTTAGTGTTTTATGGTGAAGCGTTTTGTGAGGGCAGAAAATAGAGACATGTAGACATGATATTATTGAATTTAAGTAATTTAATCCTTTTTTTAACAATAAATATTGATTTGCAAGTGCCACCTACTCAATTCAAAAAGGAGAAAGAGATACGGCGCCTCAAGCACCATGGATGCATCATAAAACCTATGTCGCAACAATTGCACCACGCACGGCAACATTAACAACGGGTTTTAAAATCCCAGAATGGAATCTTCGAGCAGGTTGGAATGCGCAATTTGTTAGAAAGCAAGATCGCACAGGGCATGAAGATAGAAATCATGACGGTTTTGCTGATCTTGGTGCTTATTCTTTATCACCTTCGTCGGGTTATTCTCTACATAACTCATTTGCCACTTGGCAACCAACTTTTTTACCAAAAGCAGAAGTAAGATTTTCTGTTGATAACCTATTTAACAAGGATTATCGGCTTTATTTAGGCGAAAACACCTATGGGCTTGCACGTAACTTTAAAGCGAGTGATTCATACCGATTTTAAATTTTGTTAAAATTTAAATACTGCCAGTTTACTGGCAGTTTAACCAAATCGGTCGTTGAATCTGTTTACCACTTACCTGCAGTTGAGCCGCCATCAACAACCATAACTGTGCCTGTCACAAAATTGGAATCAGTTAAGTACATCACCGCGTTAATAATGTCTTGCACATGTCCAATCCGATTGACAGGCGCCATGGATTTTAAAACTGTTTGAACTTGAGGATCCGTTGGGTGCATTGGAGTTTCGATAATGCCTGGCGCAATGCCGTTAACCATAACCTGACTTGATGCTAATTCTAACGCTAAGCCTTTTACAGCACTATTAATACCACCTTTGATCATAATCGGTAGTAAAGCCGGAACAGTCAAATTGGGTTGCATAGCAATGGCAGCAGTGATATTGATGATATGCCCAGATTGATTTGCCATCATATGTTTAGCGGCAGTTTGTGCAGGGTAGAAAAAACCTTTAAGGTTTGTATCAATAATGGTGTTTAAATCATCTTGCGTATAATCAATAGCGGGTTTAGAAATAAATATGCCTGCATTATTGACTAAAATATCGACTTTACCAAACCTTGCGATAGCGTGTGAAAAAAGTAACTCTGCTGTTTGCGGTTTTGCAATATCCCCAGCAACAAGTAATAGATTGTCGGGCTCACCTAAGTTTATGGCAGCCTGTTCTAAACGGGCTTTATCTCGACCATTTGCAACGACATTGAAACCTCGTTCAAGGTAGGCTTTAGCAATCGCAAAACCAATTCCACTTGAAGCGCCTGTTACAATAACGGTTTTGTTTCCTTTATTCATTTAATTTAATGCCTGTTTTGTCTCAAAAATGCGGATAATTATATAAGAGATGGATTGAAATAGGAATTCGATTGCAGAAAGTAAGTAACGATATTTACTTGTAGGCAAACAATAAAATCCATTTGCTGCTGGTCTGTTTAAATCAACGCATAAGATATTGTTTCGATCGATTAATCCAAATCACTAGAAATAAGGTGCGCCCTAAACTGAACAAAATATAGGAAAACCACAAACCATTATTTCCCCAAATTGGCACAAAAATAGATTGAGCAATCAACCAAAGTAAAAGGGCAAGAATCATGGAATCTCGAATAGCAGAGGTATAACTAATTCCCGAAAAAACGCCATAATAGATCAATCCACCCGCGACGACAATCGGGAAAATGATTAACCATAATTGATATTGGAGGCAAAGATCAATAATGTCGGTTTGATTGGTTAATAATTTTATTATGGTGGTATCTAACGCAAACCAAATTGTAATTAAAATTATAGGGCAAATAATACATGCTTGTAGTGACCAACGTAAGGTTTGATTGTATAGAACTATATCTTTGGTTCCTTTAGCTTTACCACTAAACACACTTGACGCATTAGCAAAACCATCAAATAAATATGCCATTAAATAATGAATTTGAAACAATACCGCATTGGCTGCTAACACGTTAGTACTAAAACTTGAACCAATTGAAATAAAATGATTGGTAACTACCAACAGGCAAATAGTTCGAATCATTAAATTGGTATTAACCAACATGACTTCTTTCAATGATTGCCAAGAAAAAACCGATTTCAAATCAGTTTTTTGGTGTGATTGGGGTAAATAGCGAACAATAAATCCGATCCCTAACAACGTACAAATCACTTGCGCACTGAACGTTGCCAACGCCACGCCTTGAATATCGAAATGAAACCCCCATACCAAAATGGCTGCCATAAGAATATTGAGCACATTGATTAACACCTGCAAAAACAGTACAGCTTTTATTTTTGATATCCCCATTAACCAACCAACAAGGACATAATTGATGAGTACAAACGGCGCACCCCAAATTAAAATCGAAAAATAAATATCGGCATAATGTCTAACCTCATGATTAGGTTTGATGACTTGCATCGACACGCTAAAAATGAATTGCTGAAAAATAATAAATAATATACCCAACACAATAGCAATAAACAGGGGACGGATCAGCGAAGAGCGCAGTAATCGTGGATCGTTTAATGCTTGAGCTGCAAATCCTGTGGTACTCACACGTAAAAAGCCAAACAACCAATATAGCGTATTAAAGATAACTGCACCAACCGCTATACCAGCAATAAATGCTGGATTAGATAGATGACCGACTAAAGCGGTATCGACCACACCTAATAATGGGGTTGTGATAGTTGCAATGATAAAAGGAATAACCAATGCTAAATAATCTTTAAAACTAAGCTGGCTGTTTGATTGTATTGTCATAAATTTAGAAACCTAATATAGATTCTAGAAGTTGTTTAAAATACGCATGTTAACATCACCTAATTGTTCAACAATTTGTCCTTGATAAAAAACAGTACTCGATCATATAGATAGGTAATTGTCGTTAAATCAGCGAAATAAAGCTGCTGGTTAAATGTAATTGTTTTTATAAATCGGTCAATAACGATAAAATTTGCGTTTATGCGAGCAATACAAATACGCTGTAATTGGGCCGCCACGCATTTTGTCAACGAATGGATAAACAAACCAATGTGCTTTGACAATTATCCTTAATGTTTTACGTTAGTTAAACGGCTAGTTTTAGAGTAAGAAGTTATATAAAATTACCTATAACAAGGATGGTTTTTAATCACTTTACAATATTAACATTCAATTGCAATCGTATAAAAGTGTGAAATTAAAATCCAAGCTTCAAGGATAAATGATATATGGAAAAACTGGTTAGAAATCGAAATTTAGTTTTATTATCTCTGTTTTTTTTATTTTATGGCGTAAATGTTTTGTTCATTATTTACGTATTAAATATGGACTCTCGTTGCCCCGATTATTTATTGAGTATTGAGTTGGTATTGGTGTGCACGATGTTATTAATCCAGCTTCTTTTATTTTGTTCTATACTATTTGATATAATTATTTTACCTGATCATGATCGTTTTTCTTCTTATATTGGGTTGTTTTACGGATTAGTCGTTTGTTTCATCGCTTTTTTTCTTGCTTTATTTGTGCTTTCAATGCTCAGTGTTGGTTTGGATGTTTTAGCTTTCGCTTTAGTCATACCATTTCATTTCTGCCTGGGCGTTATAGGTTATTTTGTCCTACTTCTCATTAAACTTTTTAAAAGTCTTTACTTGACGTATAAACAAAAAAATAGACTTGAGCATTGAATTACTGTCCTTTTTACTAGTCTACTATTGAATAAAAAAGGACTAGTTCTATCTCGTTTTGATTTATCTATCTAATTTCAATTGAGAAAAAAGAATTGTTCCTGATATAAGCCGTGAAAGCTAAACCGTGTTAGGTTTTCCTTAATGCATGGTTAAATAATCAAACATTTAATATTGAATTGCTTTATAATACACATGAATAATTCATTTTTTACGTTTATTTAGGAATCCTTTCATGTCATTTGACTCTCTTGGCTTAGATGCCAAGATTTTACAAGCTATTGAAGAACAGAACTATACCGATCCGACCCCTATCCAACAACAAGCTATTCCGGTAATATTGTCAGGTAAAGATTTAATGGCCAGTGCTCAAACTGGTACGGGTAAGACGGCAGGTTTTGGCTTACCGATTTTGCAGAAATTAGTCGAACAGCAAGCAAAAACAAATAATCGATCTGAACCTAAAAGGGGCAAACGTCCTTTATATGCCTTGATCTTAGCACCAACTCGTGAACTTGCTGCGCAAATTGGGGAAAATATTCGTGACTATAGTCGCTATCTAGCTGTTCGATCATTAGTGGTGTTTGGTGGGGTAAGTATCAATCCACAAATGATGAAACTTCGCGGTGGTGTAGATATTTTAATCGCCACACCCGGACGATTATTAGATTTAGTTCAGCAAAATGCAGTTGACCTTTCAACCGTTAAAATATTAGTTCTGGACGAAGCTGACCGTATGCTTGATATGGGCTTTATTCATGATATCCGTCGTGTGATCGCAAAGTTACCAAAAAAACGTCAAAATTTATTGTTTTCAGCGACATTTTCGGATGAAATTAAATCATTAGCCAATACGCTTTTGCATTCACCCGAATCGATCGCTGTAGCCAAAACTAATAGTGCATCAGAACAAATTACTCAATATATTCATCGAGTTGATAAACGCCGTAAACGTGAACTCCTTTCTTATTTGATTGGCAAAAATCAATGGCAGCAGGTGTTAATTTTTACCCGGACGAAATATGGTGCTAATCATCTTGCTGAACAGCTCACCAAAGATGGTATTAAAGCTTCGGCAATTCATGGTAACAAAAGTCAAGGAGCAAGAACCAAAGCCTTAGCGGACTTTAAATCGGGACAAATACGAGCGCTGGTTGCTACCGATATCGCGGCCAGAGGTTTAGATATTGAATTATTGCCTTATGTTGTTAATTATGAATTACCTCAAGTGGCAGAAGATTATGTGCATCGAATTGGTAGAACAGGACGAGCTCAAAATCAGGGGCAGGCGATATCATTAGTTTGTATTGATGAGCTTGCTCAATTAAAATCAATTGAGAAATTGATTAAAAAAACCATTCCAGAAATTTTTACTCAGGGATTCGAAGTCGATCCTCGAATTAAAGCCGAACCCGTAAAAAAAGTGACAGCAAAACAGGTTCCGGCAAAAAGAAGACGTGTTAATCAAACGCGAACTTCAAAAAATAATCAGAATAGTATGACGCAATCTAGCCATCATACATATTCTAAAACTCACTAAATTTTCTAAAGTAGAAGGATATTATTATGGCTAAAGTTAATCGCAGTCGTCGTTTAAGAAAAAAATTACATATTGAAGAGTTTAAAGAGTTAGGTTTTACTGTCAGTTGGTCTTTTGACGAAGGGACGAGTGAAGAAACCATCGATTCTGTTGTCGATCAATTTATCATTGAAGCGATACAAGCAAATGGTTTGGCCTACGAAGGCAGTGGGTATTTAAGTTGGCAAGGTATCATTTGTACGCAAAAATTGGGTAATTGTACCGAAGAGAACCGTGACGTTGTCACTAAATGGCTTGAAAACCATGGTTTAAAAAATGTCAAAACTAGTGAATTGATTGATATTTGGTGGGATGAACTAGATTTTTAATCATTTAATTCGATAAATAATAAAATAGCCACTAACGTGGCTATTTTTTATTAATGAAACAATATTATTATTCAATCCCTTGGCTACGCAAGTAATCTTCATAATTACCGGTATAATCAATCACTTTTTCTGGGGTGATTTCGATAATACGAGTTGCAAGTGAGCTAACAAATTCACGGTCATGCGAAACAAAAAATAGCGTTCCTTGATAAAGCTCTAATGCCATATTTAACGATTCAATCGATTCCATATCAAGATGATTGGTTGGTTCGTCCATGACAATGATATTTGGACGTTGCATCATTAATTTACCAAATAGCATACGACCTTTTTCACCGCCAGATAATACTTTAACTTGTTTCTTTATATCATCTTGTGAAAATAGTAAACGCCCTAAAATACTTCGAACCGCTTGTTCATCATCGGTTGGTTGTTTCCATTGACTCATCCAGTCAAATACCGTTAAGTCTTCTTCAAATTCATATTCATGATCTTGGGCATAATAACCAATATTGGCATTTTCTGACCATTTAATATCACCTGATTCAGGTGTTAGTTCGCCCATTAACGTTTTAAGTAAGGTTGATTTACCAATACCATTAGTCCCCAAAATAGCCACTTTTTCACCGACCTCAACCATTAAATTAAGATCTTTAAATAGTGGTCCGTTATCAAATCCTTTGGTGAGATTTTCAACGACAAGTGCATTACGGAATAATTTTTTATCTTGCTCAAAGCGGATAAATGGATTTTGCCGACTAGAAGCTTTAACTTCTTCTAATTTAATTTTTTCAATCTGCTTTGCGCGTGATGTCGCTTGTTTTGATTTTGATGCGTTAGCACTAAAGCGACTAACAAACGATTGTAATTCATTAATTTGTGCTTTCTTTTTGGCATTATCGGCTAATAGACGCTCTCTGGCTTGCGTTGATGCCGTCATGTAATCATCGTAATTACCTGGATAGATGCGCAATTCACCATAATCCAAGTCTGCCATATGGGTACAAACCATATTGAGAAAATGGCGATCATGCGAAATAATAATCATGGTACTTTCACGTTCATTAAGGGTATCTTCTAACCAACGGATAGTGTCAATATCAAGGTTATTGGTTGGTTCATCTAATAATAAAATATCGGGATTAGAAAACAGTGCTTGTGCTAAAAGGACTCTTAACTTCCAACCTGGCGCTATCTCACTCATTAATCCATAATGTTGTTCAATGGGAATACCAACGCCCAATAATAATTCGCCTGCGCGAGCTTCAGCACTGTAACCATCCATTTCGGCATACTGCGTTTCTAAATCGGCAACTTTAAAACCATCTTCTTCACTCATTTCGGGCAGAGCGTAGATGCGATCACGCTCTTGTTTAATTTGCCACAGTTCAGTATGGCCCATAATGACAGTATCAAGAACCGTGAATGTTTCAAAGGCGAACTGATCTTGACGCAATTTACCTAGTCTTTCATGTGGATCTAAAGCAACATTACCTGAAGTTGGAACTAAATCACCACCAATAATCTTCATAAAAGTCGATTTACCACTACCATTGGCACCAATAAGACCATAGCGATTACCATTACCAAACTTAACAGAAATGTTTTCAAATAAAGGTTTACTGCCAAATTGCATTGTGATGTTATTTGTACTTAACACTTATTTATACTCTCGAATTGTTAAGGCTATTTTGCTCAAAGCCATGTTGTAAAATAGCCAAAATATAATTTGGCGCACATTATGCCATAATTAATCGTTATTGAGGATTATTGTTTAGTGTTTTATATCTCCCTTTTATTGGTTATTTAATGTGGTCAATGATGGTAAACATTTAAGTTTAAATTCTGTTTACATTCAAGGCGCGGATTGATACCATGCCTGCCTGATCATTATTACTTTAGATTAATTATGCTATATCTTATTATTGTGACAATTGTCTGGTCGTTTTCTTTCAGTTTTATTGGCATTTATTTAAGTGGACAAGTGGATACTTGGTTTGCTGTGGTAATGCGTGTACTTTTAGCATTTGTTACTTTTATTCCTTTTTTTCGTATCAAAAATATTTTGCCAAAACAGATGGTATCGTTAATGGGGGTTGGCGCATGTCAATTGGGCATTATGTATTTTTTTTATTATAATTCTTTCCAATATATTTCAGTCCCAGAAGTATTACTCTTTACTATTACTACCCCTATTTATGTCACAATTATTTATGATTTATTGCAGCGCCATCGGTTAAGACTGTCGTATTTATTAACGGCTGTTATTGCTGTTGTTGGTGCAGCAATAATTCGTTATGATCATATTAGTAGTCAATTTATTATTGGATTTTTATTGATTCAAGGCGCGAATATTGTGTTTGCATTAGGGCAGGTTGGTTATAAACGAATCATGGAACTCTATCCACTGCCGCAACATCACGCTTTTGCGTGGGTCTATTTAGGCGCGATTATAGTTGCAAGTATTGGCTGGTTAATATTTGGCAATTCATCTAAATTGCCGACGAGTAGCATACAATGGTGGATTATTGTATGGCTTGGAGTTGTGGCATCGGGGTTATGCTATTTTTTATGGAATTATGGTGCGACAAAAGTCGATTCTGGCACCTTAGCCATTATGAATAATGTGGTTATACCAACAGGTATTTTAGTGAATGTTGTTATTTGGCATCAATCGATTGATTGGGGCCGTTTTTCACTAGGTAGTGTCGTTATTGTTTTTGCTTTGATTTTGCATCATAAATTCAAAAAATTAGAGGCAAATTAATTTTTCTAAGCAAGCTGTAACATTATGGATAGAATTAACGGTGTTGTCACGGATGATAATGCCGTTGATATCAACAAACTTGAAGCAATTGGACCTTGTAATACAGCAAATTGCCTTGCCATCATATAACAATTGATGGCAATCGACACAGAACTTAATAGCACAACGACTTGTAATTCTAAAGTTGGTAGCCCAATGAGTTTACCTAAAATATAGGTAACAATGGGTAACACCGCTAATTTTAATGTACAGATTGCTGTCGTAATCAAAATATTATCGCGAAGCTTATATTCGGCAAGCCCCATGCCTAATACGATTAGCGAAAGTGGTGCAGTCATATCGCTAACCATTTGGCTTGATTGGTTAATAAATTTTGGCAAAGGAATTCCAGAGTAATTTACAATAAGACCAAAAAAAATGCCGATAATGATAGGGTTTTTTGATACTTTTTTAAACGCTTGCAGTATGCTCTTAAACGATAGTTTACCTATTTGGACAAATTCAATCGATACACTAGCCAATGTCCATAAAATTAATGCATTAAATATAACAATGATGGCAACGATTGGGATAGCACTATCGCCTAACAACATTTTAATAATGGGGATGCCGACAAAAACCGTATTTGTGTAAATGCCGCCCATTGCAAACATCGTACTTTCACTGCCATTTAATTTAAATAATTTAGATGCAATAACGCAACCAATAGCAAACACTATAAATGTACCACCAAAAAAGACTAATAATAGCTTAATATCAATATGCGAGTGCTCAGAAAAATGACTCATTATCTGAAATAGCATAATTGGAAACGCTATATAAAATGTAAATTTGGTTAAGCTATCAGTCACTGTTTTTTGCCATTTACCCAATTTAATGGCTAAGTAACCCAATAAAATTAAAATAAATAGAGGCAGCGTTGCTAAAAATTGTAACCATAAGGTAAAAAGGAATTCCATTTGATCATTCTACATTAAGTTAATGCTTTCGCGTGAAGTACCATTCTAATTCAGTTGAACGTTTGGCATCAAACTGATAGCCTTCCAAATTAAAATTTTTAATATCCTCGCTGTTATCAATGCTATTTTTTATAATAAAGCGACTCATTAATCCACGTGCTTTTTTAGCATAAAAGCTGATCACTTTATATTCATCTTTGCTTTTATCTAAAAAAACGGGTTGAATAATTGTCGCCTTTAATTGTTTTGGTTTGATCGCTTTAAAATATTCATTTGATGCTAAGTTGAGTAGCGTTGGTTTTGGTGTTTTAGCTAATTCTTTATTTAGGCTATCAGTTAATTGTTCACCCCAAAATTGATAAAGATTGGTATTTTTACCATTTTTTAAGCGAATTCCCATTTCGAGGCGGTAAGGTTGAATTAAATCAAGCGGCCTTAAGATGCCGTACAGTCCCGACAAAATTCTTAAATGAGACTGAGCAAATTGTAACTCTTTCTCATTAAAATCCTGAACATGAAGTCCTTCGTAAACATCACCTTTAAATGCCAAAATAGATTGCCTTGCATTTTCAAGATTAAAATCACTATGCCAATTTTGAAAACGTTCATAATTAACTTCAGCTAAGTTAGAACTTATAGCCATTAATTTAGACAAATCTTCAACGTTCAATTTTTTACAATCCATAATGAGTTTTTCTGATTGATGTAAAAATTGCGGTAAAGTATTTTGTTTGGTAATAAGTGGACTTTGATAATCAAGTGTTTTTGCAGGGGAGATAACTGTAAGCATATATTCATCACCTATTGAATTTTGTCTGATTTAGGTTTATTTTACACATAATCTTATCAAAGAAGGAGCAATAAGATGAATTTAATTAAAAAAGATATACATGAAATTCGTGCGTGGGCTAGTGTTCGTGAAACTTCAATTGAAATTGCAGAAGCTATTTTTGAATTAGCCAATCACGATGAAAAGTTAGCTGAACAAATTTGGTCAGAAGGGAGTGATGAGGTTTTAAAACTTGCTTTTTCTAAAACTAAAGCAGACAAGCTATTTTGGGGTGAGCAGACTATTGAGCGAAAAAATATTTAATATCTCATCATCAATATCGTTATTCATCAATAAGATTGCATAAATCAATTGATGTTGTACCTTCATTATCAGATATGAACAATATGTTAGGTATGTGATGATAAATAATTAAAAAATAAGAATACTTACGTTAATTGTAGTGTTAACATTGAATTTATCATCCTTTGGTATTTTTGCCTCTACAACTGCTGACTTGGCCGATAAAATGATAGCCCAGCTTGACGAGTGTGAGGCTTTTTCATAATCAGATCGATTAGTGTGTTTACAAAAACAGGCTAAACAAAGCCAACTTGCTTTACAGCAGGCGGAGCAAAACGCTTTTAATTTACTTTCAAAATGGGATGACGATGAGCAGTTTACGCTTTTAGCTAAACGCAAATTGACTCTATCTAACGAAGCGTTTGCTCATTATCGTGATGTACATTGCCAATATTTTAAATCTTTAGGCGGTGGTGCAATAACTAATGCACTTGAAATGCGGCGTTTAACTTGTGTAACCAAACTTAATTATCGCCAAGCCGATCACCTTGGTCATGAACTTTCTGATCTGAATTTAAAAAATAAATAAACCAAGGTTACTATAATAAATAGTTGAATAGCCAACAGTTGAGCTATTCTTATATTGAGTACAAAAACAAAAATAATAGATAGATTTTATGAACATAACCTTTTTAGGCACCAGTGCCGGCTCACCAACGGCTGAACGTAATGTTAGTAGTATTATGCTAGATGTTAGGCAAGAACGAGGGCGACTCTGGCTTTTTGATTGTGGTGAAGCCACACAAATGCAGATGCAAAAAGCGAAATTTAGCTTGGCTAAATTGGAGGTAATTTTTTTAACCCACCTGCATGGTGATCATCTGTTTGGCTTACCGGGTGTGTTAACCAGTCGTTCTTTGATGCAAAATCAATCACCTTTAACTTTAATTGCTCCAAAAGGGATCAAGCGATTTATTGAGACAGTAATTGAAGTCAGTCAATCTTGGTTAACTTATCCACTAAATATTATTGAATTAGAAGCGGATGGCACTGTTTTTGACGATGATCAGTTTTGTGTTGAAGCTAAATTATTACAACATCGTATACCGTGTTTTGGGTATCGAATAATCCAAAAAGATCTACCTGCAACGTTAGATATTGATAAATTACAGCAAGATGGGATTCATATTGGTTCGCTTTACTCATCCTTGAAGGAAGGAAAAACCGTCACGCTTGAAGATGGGCGAGTAATTGATGGGCGTGATTATCAAGGCGATATTCGAAAAGGTAAAAAACTGGCAATTTTAGGTGATACAATACCTTGTGATGCGTCAGTTGAATTGGCTAACGATGTTGATTTGCTGGTGCATGAAGCTACACAGGAAGATGCCTTAAGTGAGAAAGCCCTTGAGCGTGGGCATTCAACTACTGTTCATGCCGCCACAATTGCAAAACAAGCTAACGCTAAATGCCTAATCATAACGCATATTAGCCCTCGTTATAACGCAAAAGATAATCAAAAATTAGTGGAGGAAGCGAAAACAGTATTTGCGAATAGTGAGATCGCGACTGATTTTGCCACTTTTCAAGTTTAATCTGGTTTACCGTTATTGCCGGATTGTTCGCTACGGCATCAATTTGGTAATAAAGGGCAATTAGATCTAAAAACCTTAAATATTGGTAAACACTATTTAGGTGCCTTGGTTGTTTTATTTTTCTGTTTAAAAATAGAATCATATGTACCAATTTCAATGAAAAATTCGCTACATTGTTGGTAATTTAAGTTATATTTTTAACCGTTAATAGCTTTATTTAATGATAGGCATGAATGTACTTTAATTAAATAATTTAAATTAGCATTCCTAAATTTTTCATCCAATTTACATAATTATCGGCACTTTTTTCGATATCGTTTTGTGTAATTTTATCTGGGTAGTTTGGCTCATTATTTGCGCCATAAATCGCAAAAAGGGGCTGATAATCAGCTTGAACATAATTCATTGTTAATTCGAATGGTTTTAGAATTTGCTCGAGCGTATATTTATACTGTCCCGATTCGCAGTAGTCAGCTTTTTTTATGCCCGCTGAAACCGCTAATCCTACTTTTTTATTTTTTAATTTATTTCCCGAAGAACCAAATGCCCAACCATAAGTCATAACCTCATCGAGCCACTGTTTTAATAATGGCGGACAATTAAACCAATATATTGGAAATTGAATAACTAAGTTTTGATGATTTTCAATTAAGTTTTGCTCAAAACTCGGATCTATTTTATGTGAGAGGTAGTGTGAATAAAGATCATGTAGGGTTATTTGATCATGATATTGATTTAATCTATTAAACCAACATCGGTTAACCTTTGAAGAAGCTAAATCTGGATGAGCAATAATCACTAAAGTCCGTTTCATTGTCAATATTCCTTATCTATTTATAATTGAGTCATGATAGTCTTGATACCATTATTTTTAAAGTACGGTAATTACAGTTATGTACTATCTTTAGGGAGAGTGTAAACATGGAAAATCATCATTGTGCCGAAGATCATTTTGAGAATAGTGGATTTAATTACACACTTTCAATGATTCGAGGCAAGTACAAGATTGTTATTCTTTATTGGTTAAACGAAAATCAACCATCAATGCGATTTAATGAACTTAAACGAAGTATCAATAACATTTCGTTTAAAACGCTAAGTAATACTTTAAAAGAGATGGAAAGGGATAAATTGATTTTCAGAAAAGAATATCCGCAAATTCCCCCTAAAGTCGAATATGGGTTATTAGACCGAGGTAAGTCTTTGGTGCCGATTTTAGATAGGCTTTGTCAATGGGGAAATAACCATAAAAATGACACATTAGCATAATTCAAGATAACTTTATTCGCCGACGGAGTCGGCGTGTTTCTATGATTAGATGCAAAAATCTTTAATCAAATTTTCAATCGTTACTTTTGTTGGTTTTATAAAATCCATTGAAATAAATTCGTCAGGTTGGTGAGCTTGTTCAATCGAGCCAGGTCCTAAAACAATGGTTGGGGCAATTTGATTTAAATAAGGCGCTTCAGTGCTGTAATTAACCGTTTGAGCGGTGTGACCAACTAGCTGTTCAATATGTTGTAATGCGGGATGATCTTTTTTACATTCATAACCTGGAATGGGTGCAACTTCGTATTCAATTGACAGCCTATTGGGATATTTATCCATCACGGGTTGTAATGCTTCACATAGCGCATTATATAATGTGTCAACATCATTATCTGGTAATACCCGAATATCAATAATTAATTCACAACAGCCACAAATGCGATTAGCCGCATCACCGCCATGAATCACACCTAAATTCAAGGTAGGATAGGGCACACTAAAGCCATCATTATGATATTGTTCTTTGAATTTTTGTTTAAGGATCAATAGACGTTCAATAGCTAGATGCATCACTTCAATTGCATTAATGCCTTTGTCCGGATCGCTTGAGTGCCCAGACTTACCAATAACTTTAATTGAATTGGATAAAAAACCTTTGTGAGCTCGGATAGGAATTAATGATGTGGGTTCGCCAATAATTGTGCAATCAGGTTTTAATTGAGTTTGTTTAGCAAAAAATGAAGCACCAGCCATTGAGGTTTCTTCATCTGCGGTGGCTAGTACATAAATTGGTTTGGTGAGTTTTTTTAGATCAATATCTCGCAAAGCATCGAGAATAAAAGCAAAAAATCCTTTCATATCAGCGGTACCAAGTCCATATAACTTATTATTTTCTTCAGTTAATTTGAATGGATCTTTTGTCCATTGCCCATCATCAAATGGCACTGTATCACTATGACCACTTAATAATAAGCCACCTTGAGTTTTATTGTTACTATTTGAATACGTTGCGAGCATATTAAACTTATGACGCGTATTTGGGACAGCTTGAATTTCGATAGTAAATCCAAGCTCTTCAAACCAATTGGCTAATTTATCTATGAGTGGTTTATTGGAATAATCTAATTTAGCATTGGTTACATTACTAATGGTTGGAGTCGAAATAAGTTCGTTATAAAGTGTTAAAAAAGAAGGAAGTGTCATAAAAATCACCTTGTGAAAAAAATCTTAATGTCGAATAATCGTTCTCGCAAGCATACCACTTACATTATCATTTTCCTATATACAACTAAATGGTTTCATTAATTATTTTATAAGATGAATTTCAATTTTATAAAGTTTTAGTCAGATAATATTAAACGTTATAGTCGATAACGTGCTTTGATACAAAAATAGTTAATTTGTAGATAGAGGATTAATACATTATTTGAAATAAATTAGATAAATCCATGGCGTAGATAATAAATACGTATTTATCAAAAAGGGTTAATTTACCAATAATTGATTAATAAGCTTTCTGAATTGAAGTACACTTTTCTTTATGATTACTCATGTTTTTTAAACATCCTTGATGTTTTAAATTAAATTTTTTAGCTTTTACTGCCTTTGTTTTTATAGTTGATTTTATTTATAAAAAACATCTGATATTATTTAACACATGTCGATGCATTATGCATATAAAACACACATTAACGTTATGAAATTTATAATATAAATAATCAGTTTAAAATGGGATGTAGGTCATGAAACAAATAAGTAAGAAATGGGGTCTTATTGTTGTTGTCGTTGTTATTGGTGGTGGTATCTTGTGGCAACAATTAAAAACTGATGGATTTGGTCCAGATTTTGTAAGTGGCAATGGTCGTATAGAGGCGACAGAAATTAATATTTCAACAAAGCTTGCTGGCAGAATCGAGAAAATTAACGTTAATGAAGGTGATTTTGTTAAAGCAGGCCAACCATTAGTTATTATGCAAACCAATACCTTGCAAGCTCAATTGAACGAAGCACAAGCTCAATATCGACAGGCCATAAGTAATGAAGCAAGTTCCAAAGCCCAAGTCTCACTAAAAGTGAGTGATAAAGTCGCTGCTCAAGCTGATGTGAATCAACGGGAAAGTGATCTCGATATTGCTCAAAAGCATTTACAACGAACAACAACTCTTTACCAAAAAGGGGCATTATCTATCCAACAATTTGATGACGATACCGCAAAAGTGAATAGTGCAAAAGCGGCGTTAGATTCTGCAAAATCCCAAGTGACAGCCGCTGATGCTGCTATTGAGGTTGCTCAAGCAGGTGTGGATAGTTCTCATTCAGCGATTAATGTTGCTAGTGCTAATATTACGAAAATTCAAGCAGATATAGATGATAGTACATTAACCGCCCCTGTTGATGGGAGAATTCAATATCGTATAGCACAAGTTAGTGAAGTATTGCCTGCCGGTGGAAAGGTTTTGAATCTGGTTAATTTATCCGATGTTTACTTAACCTTCTTTTTACCCGAAACCATAGCTGGAAAAGTAGCGATTGGTGATGAAGTTAGATTAGTCTTAGATGCGCTTCCAGATGTTGCAATTTCGGCTAAAGTTTCATTTGTCTCTAGTGTGGCACAATTTACCCCTAAAACTGTTGAAACCAAAGATGAGCGTCAAAAATTAATGTTCAGAGTTAAAGCTCAACTAAGCCCAGAATTATTACAATGTTATCTTACTCAAGTTAAAACTGGTGTGCCTGGCGTTGCTTGGGTACGGATCGATCCTAAAACTCCGTGGCCAGCTAAGTTATCTGATGTTGCTAAATGTCCAACTAAATAATTGGAGATAGCTCATGTCAGAATCAGACAATAAAGATTTATCTATCGCTCATAATGTTAAATCGATAGACGACGCAGTGGTAACCGTTTCAAATGTGACGTTGCATTATAAAAAAACCTGTGCGTTGAATAATGTGAGTTTACAAATTCCACCAAAGTGCATGGTAGGATTGATTGGACCTGATGGGGTAGGTAAATCAAGTTTATTGTCACTCATTGCTGGTGCACATGTTATTCAAGAAGGGTTGGTGTATGTTTTAGATGGTGATATGCACGATAAATCACATCGCAATAAAGTTTGTACCCGTATTGCTTACATGCCTCAAGGCTTAGGTAAAAATTTATATCCAACATTATCCGTTGAAGAAAATTTACAATTTTTTGCTCGGCTTTTTGGTAATGATGCGGCCGAACGGCGACGTCGCATTGATGAATTAACGCATAGCACAGGACTTTATCCATTTTTATCCAGACCTGCCGGTCGTTTATCCGGAGGGATGAAACAAAAAGTTAGTTTATGTTCTGCTTTAATTCATGATCCTGATTTATTAATTCTTGATGAGCCTACAACAGGGGTCGATCCGCTTTCACGTGCTCAATTTTGGCAACTGATTAACAAAATTCGTTCGCAAAGGCCACAAATGAGCGTCATTGTAGCTACTGCTTACATGGATGAAGCGCAAAATTTTGATTGGTTAGTTGCTATGTATGGCGGAAAAATCCTTGAAACTGGAACGCCTCAATCGCTATTAAACCAAACTGGAAAAGATAATTTAGATGATGCTTTCATCCAATTAATGCCAGAAGATGCAAAACAAGGTTATCAACCCGTCGAAATTCCACCCTTAGATCTTTCAAAAGATTTACAAGTAGCCATCGAAGCAAAAGATTTAACTAAACAATTCGGTGATTTTATCGCTGTTGATCATGTTAATTTTTCAATTAAACAAGGGGAAATTTTTGGCTTTTTAGGATCTAATGGTTGTGGCAAATCAACAACCATGAAAATGCTTACTGGTTTATTACCGATTTCGTCAGGGCAAGCATGGTTATTTGGTAAGCCAGTTGATGCCAGTGATATTAATGTCAGGCGCCACTTAGGTTATATGTCACAAGCTTTTTCATTGTATAGTGAATTGACGGTTGAACAAAATCTTGTGTTGCATGCTCGTCTATTTGGTATCGCAGAAAGCAAAATACCAGAACGCGTTGAACAATTAGTTAAACGTTTTGGACTTGAACAACATAGGCAAAGTTTACCTGATAGTTTACCTTTAGGCGTTAAACAGCGGTTATCACTCTCTGTTGCTGTTGTGCATAATCCTGAAATTCTTATTCTCGATGAACCCACTTCAGGTGTCGATCCTATAGCCCGTGATGACTTTTGGCGTTTAATTATTGAATTATCAAGACAAGATAAAGTTACTGTCTTTATTACTACCCATTTTATGAACGAAGCAGCAAGGTGCGATAGAATATCGTTAATGCATGCTGGTAAAGTATTAGCAAGTGATACCCCAGATAATATTATTGCGTCAAAAAAAGCTAAAACTTTAGAAGAAGCATTTATTGATTATTTAGTTGAAGCAGGTGCTGATGATAGTCATGCCGATGAAAATTCTGTAACGAATGCTAAAACGATTACCAATGATCAAGATCGTGCTAAAAAAGAGCATCACCTTCGAGGCTTCAGCTTTACTCGCATGATTGGTTGCTTATGGCGTGAAACTTTAGAATTATCACGTGATCCACTTCGCGCATTATTAGCCTTGTTAGGATCAGCGATCTTAATGCTCGTGATGGGATATGGAATAACGATGGATGTTGAGGATTTACGCTTTGCAGTATTAGATCGTGATCAGAGTGAGCTTAGTCAAAATTACACGCTTAATTTGTCAGGATCTAAACGCTATTTTATAGAACAGCCTCCTTTAACTGACTATAATGATATGGATGCAAGATTACGCAGCAATGAGATAGCGCTAGCTATTGAAATTCCACCAAATTTTGGTCGAGATGTGCAACGTGGTGATCCGGTTGATATTGCTATATGGATTGATGGTGCTATGCCAATGCGAGCTGATACCATTAAAGGCTATGTTCAAGGTATGCATCTTGCTTGGTTAAGTGAAAAAAACAAAGAAAGCTCCAGTTCACAATCATCTAGCTTGGCCAATATTGAAACCCGGTACCGCTATAATCCCGATATTAAAAGCTTACCATCGATGGTTCCAGCCGTAATTCCAATTTTATTGCTAATGATTCCTTCTATGTTGGCGGCATTATCTGTCGTTCGTGAAAAAGAGATGGGCTCAATCATTAATTTATATGTTACGCCGGTAACACGGGCTGAGTTCTTATTAGGTAAACAAGTCCCTTATATTATTATTTCTATGTTTAGTTTTCTATTGCTATTAATTATGGCAATTACAATATTTGGGGTGCCAATTAAAGGTAGTTTGTTTACTCTATGTTTAGCTGCTTTTGCTTATTGTATTATTTCTACAGGATTTGGATTGTTAGCATCAACCATAACACGCAGTCAAATTGCCGTTATCTTCTTGACTTGTGTTGGAACCATGCTACCTGCTATACAGTTTTCTGGATTGTTAAATCCCGTCGCCTCGTTAGAAGGGAGTGGTCGATATATTGGTGAAGTTTACCCTACAACCCATATGCTAATTATTGCGCGTGGGATATTCAATAAAGCATTAAATTTTGTTGATTTGCATAACTCTATTTTGGCTTTATTAATTACCATACCAATAGTGCTTGGTGCTAGTATTTTTCTGCTTAAAAAGCAGGAGGGGTAGATCTTATGCAAACGTTAATGAACATTTATCGTCTAGGTATAAAAGAGCTATGGGGATTATTACGCGATCCTATTATGCTCTTATTAATAGCCTACTGTTTTACCTTTGATATTTATATTGCTGCAACTGCGACTTCAGATTCCTTACATCATGCGTCAATTGCGATTGTTGACGAAGATGACTCGCCCTTGTCCAGGCAAATTACTGCGGCGTTTTATCCACCTATGTTTAATAATCCTGTTAAATTATATTCAATGAAGGATGTGGATCGGGGTATGGATACGGATAATTATACCTTTGCATTAAATATTCCGCCTAATTTTCAACGAGATGTACTCAATAACCAAAATCCAGAAATACAACTTAATATTGATGCAACGCGAATGGGACAAGCTTTTGTTGGTAATGGTTATATAACACAAATTATTACAGGTGAAATTACTGAATATGTGAATCGTTATAGCAAAGCGACAAATCTACCCGTTAACATTCAAGTGCATACCGCTTTTAACCCAAACTTAACCCGATCATGGTTTGGTTCTGTTATGGAAATCATTAATATAGTCACTACGTTATCGATTATTTTAACGGGGGCAGCTTTAATGCGAGAAAGGGAACATGGCACCATTGATCATCTTCTTTCCATGCCTGTCACACCATTTGAAATTATGCTTTCTAAAATTTGGTCAATGGGATTAGTTGTGCTGGTTTCAACTTGGGTCGCTTTATTATTGGTTGTGCATAGTTGGTTAAGTGTACCTATAGCGGGTTCAATCAGCTTGTTTCTTATTGGTGCTGCTTTACATTTATTTGTGACAACGTCACTTGGTATTTTTATGGCAACAGTAGCAAAATCAACAGCTCAATTTGCGATGTTGCTTATCTTAATTTTGTTACCATTACAAATGTTATCAGGCGGAAGCACTCCTCGAGAAAGTATGCCAGAGATCGTTCAAAATATTATGATGATTGCGCCAACCACTCATTTTGTTGAGTTAGGACAAGCTATATTATATCGTGGGGCTGGTCTAAGTGTGGTGTGGACTTCTTTCGCGTGGTTATTAGCTATTGGTAGTGTGTTTTTTATCATCTCCCTCAAGCGTTTTCGAAAATCAATTGTTAATATGGGATCGTAATTACATATTTTATACCCCAGTTTCTGGGGTTAATAACATAAACCCATTGATTACCTTAACATTTCACATTGTGATTATTCAAAAAATTACTATTATTGAAATATATAAATGCAATTAAACTTTCTTTACCAAATTGTGTTTCTTCTTTTTATTACTGTTATGTTACTTTAAAAAAATAGCTAGTCCAATTCGTATTTATCCACCAATATATTAATATTCTTCAAATAAATTAATATATTATCCATATACTTAACTTGTGTAAGGGTGTTTTTTATGGTGTTATATTGTGGTAAAGCAGGCAGCAGTTTACATATGTTGTATAACAAACAGTCTGTCATTGAAAAAGGCTATTGTTGTAAATTATTTTATTCTTTTCTTAAAAATCTTGATCAAAAATTAATACGCTTACTTTCTAGTCTCATTGTCCATCACTTTTGTCACAAAATTAAATTATGTTTTAAGGTATTTTTACTGTTAGTTATGACATTAATGTTTAGTCAGTTAAGTTATGCGCTAACTTCAAAAACGGTACAAATAATTCAAGGTAATAAACCCTATCTAGATTTAGATGATTTGTTTAGTTTCAAAGCACCGATAATTAAACAAGGCGTTATTAATATCACGCCCTCAAAATCAAATGAAATACTTTGGGTATCGGCCAATACTAAATTTAATCAGGTCGAAACGAAAGTCATTGCTGACGGGGTGGCAAAAAATATTTCTACCATAGAAGGATTACATTATGGTGATATCGATGGTGATGAATTTACATCAATAAAAGATGTTAATGAAAAACCACCCGTCTTGGGAAAGCTGACAGCTATTTGGCGTTATAAGGATTATGATGGTACGACTAAAACAGTGACCGCAGATCAATTAAATAGCATTATGGATTCATGTCTAAGCCCTTATACTTTAACCATTAGTTCTAATAATATTAGCGTTCAAACAAAATATGGCATTCCCTATATTAATGACTATGGCAGTTTCAGCAAAATCTATACAATAAAAGTTGATGAACAACAAATCTGCCATATTAAACCAGGCAGTTTGAGATTTTTTGACTCTTCACGACGGGATAAATATAACACATGTAATTCAATCAATTGTAAATTTGCCAATGGTTATAATCCAGCGGTTTTTCAACCTTATCGCGGTTACTCTCCTACAGCATCAAAAAAATTTCCAACAACAGGATTCAACTACGCAAATTTCACACTCAAAATGAGTAATGCACAGACTGATTATAGTTTTTCTTCAAGTAATCCATCTTTAGCGCCAATTACGAGTGAGGGGGTTGTTACACTTAGATCTGACAATCGTCCTACTATTCCATTTACCATAACATTAACCGCTAGAACAAAAGCTGGATCACCACTTGAACAAAAAACATTTAGCTATACGTTTACAGTGAGTAAATGGGCTCGCCCACTTCCGAGTACACAGTATAAAATGTCAGATACCATGAGTTCGGGTGATAATATATTTCCTGCTGCTAATGCTTGTTCAGGAAAGCCAAATGGATTAGGTGTTATTAGTGCCTCTGTTGCAGCGAGTTATTTATTTTCGATCACTGATTTAACCAATGCACCTAGTGCTAAATACGCGGTTACGGGAAATGGAACGGGCTTTTTACCTGCATGGATTGAAAATAAAGAGGAACGATTATCAAGAGATATTGACGGTACATTTGCTGGAGAGTGGGGCGAATTATATAAAGCTTATCCTAACAGTAACTTTGATACTTCAACAGGATGTACCTGGAGTAACCAAGCTTATACTGATAAACTCATGTTTAGTACTGATATTGAAACAGGATACGTAGGTTATAACTTGTTACAGTTAGCACAAGGATGTACACCGATTTGTCGATAAAAATATTGTGCAACTTTATACTTAGTTCCTATTTTATAGGAACTAAGTTGTAATGGTTAATCAGGTGTATTTTAGGTACCTCATTAGTTGGGGTTTAGCTGCTTGCTATATAGGCTTAGAACAATAGACTTACACCTATATAGTCTCTTTATTGGAACGACTATTTTGTGTACAAACTTAAACATCGCTACATAGCTGTATGAATTAGTAATATTAGATGCGATTTTAATTAGATCTGAAATATTGACTTTCAAAACATGAATAACACAATTGAATAATTGTTCTATTAACACCATCTGCATCTTAATATTTACAATCAAATAAATTTACTATTAAATCATGGTGATAGTTTGCAATGATTTGATTCTTCGACACTAAAGCTTTTAAAAAGGTCGACTCTGACTGATTAAGCAATTCACTATCTAGTCTGTGTTTTATATCTATTAGCAACAAAATTTAAGCAAACGTAAACCGTTTATTTATTATTTTATTGAGGATATTAAGTTGATATTACTCAATATTATAAATTGATTATGATGTAAACTTTATGTTTATTTAACTAGCGGTAATTCATCCCAGCGCGTAGTGTAACGTTTACTGAGCAGTTCTCTTTTAATTTGCCAAGGTGCCGTTTTTCTATTACCCCCTAATTGAATGGTATTTTTGCCCATTTTTTGATTAATGTTATCGATTGTTTTCATTAATTGATCACTTTTTTGTTGTAAGTTAGGCGTAAGCTCAGAACTAAATAAATCAGTTTGACAGAAGCTATCTTTTACCTTTAAATCAAGTAACATTACACCCGCTTTCATAAACAAAAAACCTTTTCTATAAATAGCCTGTAACCCTTTTTGTGCAGCGTGAATAATGAGTCTTGTATCATCAGTTGGTGTTAATAAAGGGACTACAATTGAAGGGTTATATTGCATTAAATCTTGACGAAAGCGGTTGGTTTTCAAAAAGACTAGCACCGCATTAGCAATAGCATTTTGCTGTCTTAGTTTTTCAGCTCCCCGACTGGCATGAATGCGAATGGCTTCTTGTATATCAAATAGTTCCCCAGTTAGTTGTCCAAAACTTCGCGATGTCATGATGTTTTGTTTAGGTGTGTTGAGATCATCTAATTCAATGCAGTTAACACCTTGTAGCTCGAGTACTGTACGTTCAAGCACGACTGAAAATTGTTGCCTAATCTGTTTTAAATTTGCTTGACGTAGATCCCATGCACTATGAATATTTAACGTCTGTAATTTTTGGGCAATACGTCTACCCACACCCCAAATCTCTTCTGCTGGAAATGTTTTTAAAATTTTATCCAATAAAACAGGCTTGTCAGGAAGGTGGTAGACCCCTTGATATTTAGCTTGTTTTTTCGCTATATGATTTGCTAATTTTGCTAAAGTGTGGGTTGTTGCAATACCAATGCTGACAGGAATACCTGTATCTCGTTTTACAATTGTTCTTAAATTTTGGCAATGTGCTATCACATCGTTAAACCCATTTAATTGAATAAAAGCTTCATCAATGGAGTAGGGTTGAATATCGGCAGTATAATGACCGACTGTATTAAAAACCCGTTGGCTCATGTCGCCATAAAGTTCATAGTTAGAGCTTAATAAGGTAATGTGTTTACGGATTTTGGGTTCAATTCGATATGCGGGCATACCCATTGGTACTAATGGCTTAAGTTCATTTGAACGAGCAATAACACAACCATCATTATTGGACAAAATACCAATTGGTCTTTTTTCTAGTTTTGGGTTAAAAACTCGCTCACACGAAGCATAAAAGTTATTACAATCAATCAAACCAATCATGTGTTGCCACGCTTTCGTAAGGCGTGAATCGTATGTATTACTACGCCCCAAATATGTACCTCTTTACCCGCTAGCGAAATAGGCGGATAAAATTCATTGCCCGATAATAAATGGTGTTGCCCATTAATAAGCCCTAAACATTTACAGGTTAATTCACCATCAACTGCGGCGACCACAATATCTTCTATCTGCGGCATTAAAGAGCGATCTACAACTAACAGATCACCACTATAAATGCCGTAATTAATCATTGAATCGCCTTGTGCTTTGATATAATAGGTTGCGCTTGGATGTTTAACTAAGTGATCGGTAAGATCAAGCTTAGTTTCCAAATAGTCATCCGCTGGAGAAGGAAAACCCGCTCTGACGGGCGTATCAACCAAAGGTAAATGTTTTTTTACTGAACCATCTACCATGCCAAGCACAATAATAGAAACTTTACGCAAGCATACTCTCCTAACATAATTTATCGATACTAACAGAATTACATCTATTTAATTCGTGATAAAAAACGAATAATACTGTATAAATATACAGTTTATTTTTGAGGATTCAATAAAAACTAGTGTAAATAGATCGAAATGGACTAAATAATAGCCAAAAATTAATATGTTTACTGCTAGGTTAGCCGATATAGTAAATGAAAAAATGATGGCTAAATGATCTTAATTTAAATTGAGTTAAACAACGAATAATCGATAATTTGCCTATAAAATTTATGCCTTATCTTTGCGTACCAATAAATAATTTACATTATATTGATTAATCGTTAATTAATTTTAAAGATAATTGTCATAAATACTGTTACCTTTTGATGATTATTTTGCGGTTTTTTTGTAAAATAACAAACCAGCTTAATGATAAATAAATAGATATAAGTCAATTAAATAAATTGATTTATTATCGACTGAACATTTACACCAATAATCTATACTTAGGCTATACTTTAAGGCCTTTTTGTATAGATTTTATTTTTACTATAATTTAACACTCATCTTTTTGATTTTAATAACATTATATTTTATATTGATTTAAAAAAATTCCTTTGACATAAATCGGACTAAGTTTTAATGGTTTTTTCTTTTTTTAAGAATCTTACTAGGGCTTGCTTAACACAAGGTAGATCGGAATAAGCTATAATAGCGCCCAAGTTATAGTGTGACCAATAAAGATGCTGTGGATTTTAATGTTAACCATGTCTTAAATATACCAAGCTTACATCAGGTATGTTCAGCTTTATTGTCTAATTAATTTAATTTGGTTTATAAAAATAAGCGTTCATCCAAAAATCCAACCAAATACCGAATATGTATTTTAAGTAATATTATTTTAGGAGTTTTAAAAAATGAATTTGATTTGGTCTGCCGTTTGGCAAGTTGTAAGTTCTTGTCTTCCCGTTTTTTTATTGATCTTTCTGGGGTGGTTTTGCGTTCAACAAAAAATCTTCACAAAAGATTCAAAAAAACTATTATCTGGCTTGGTATCAAACTTTGTCTTCCCAGCGTTACTTTTTGTCCATACTGCCCATGCAAAGCCATCAGAGATATTTAACGGCATTTGGATGATTGCTTTTTTCTGCACAATGTCATTTTTGTGGATAATCTGTTTTTTAACTAATAAATACTTATTGGGTAAAGATTTAAAATCAACCACCATGAATTCAATGTTATGCTGTTTCCCTAATATGGGCGGGATGGGCGTACCATTTTTGACATTAATGTTAGGTGCATCGTCAACCATTTCTGTCGCCATTGCGAATTTTGTTGTGGCTTTATCATTAATTCCAATGACAATTTTCTTATTAGAATTATGTCATACTAAAGTATCTGGCGGTAAAGTAACAGGCAATATGATTTTTAGCGCAGTGAAAAACTCGCTTATGAAACCAATGTTTTTGGCTGTTATTTTAGGGTTAATTGTTAGTGTCACTAATGGTTTAACTTGGATGCCGCATTTTGTGTTTAATACTTTTGATATTATGTCTAATGCATGTAACTTTATTTCACTTATTGCTGTTGGCGTAGGGATATATGGTGTTCAATTAAATTTATCTAAACTATTAGTGGTTAATGTGCTTTTAAAGAGTTTTGTAACTCCCGTTGTTGCATTAATTGCTGTGCATCTTTTTGGACTTAAAGGTATCGAAGCCGAAGAGTTAGTCTTTTTATTAGCGATGCCAACAGCATCAACCGCAGTTATTTTGGCTTACGATTGGGAAGTCGAACAAGAGCACGCATCGAGTATTTTCTTTGCTTCAACAATCTTATCTATCTTTATTTTACCAACGTTATTACTTATTATGGAATTCACTATTCCTGGCGTTCATTAATCATTTAAATAATCTCATCCTCATTTAGCCAAGTGCTAGATGAGGATAGTTTGATTTTTTAACAAAAAAATTCAGATAATTAAAGTTATGCAATACTTTTTAAGCAATAAAATTATCAATAATAACAACTGACATCATCGATACTCTTCCTGGCAACAATATGATTGTGAACTAAGGTAATAGGGTATAACAAGTTATAATTCCTGCCGATTATTTGTAATTTATAAGCATCCTCCCAAGTTGAATGCTTTTTACTTGTGAACTGAGTTTATCTTATGCTCGTAGCTTCAAACGGATTAAAATTATTAATGAACCTAATAAATTAAAGCGGCACTTATAGCTATTGGCGTACCAACTTGGTTTAGTTATTTAGCTTAGTTTTGATTTTTTTCAATTTGTTTATATGAAAGTATTGAAGGAAATATAGCGAATAAACTACATATAAATGCAAATATAAACGTTGCATTATAACCAAAACTCGACACAATAATTCCGCCTGTAAAGCCAGATAAAAGAATTCCAATATCAAAACACGATTCATAGGTACTTAGAGCAAGACCAATATCTTTATGTGACATACTTTTAATTGCAGGTAAGGCAAGAAGTGGATAAACCATTGATAGGCCAAATCCAGTAAGAAACGATCCTATCATTGCTTGATATGGAGATGATGGAATAGCTATCAGTATTAATCCGAACGATTCAAGAATTAATGAAAAAATCACCATTTTTAGTCCAGAACAATCAGCTTTCCATCCTAAAGTTAGTCTAGAAAAGACATAGCCTATACCAAATAAAGATAATGCAAGAGGGCTTTGTTTTTCCCATCCATTATCAATAAAATATAATACTAGAAATGTTGTAATACTTGCATAACCTATATTTGCTAATGCAAAACCAGTTCCCGCTTTCCAAATACGCTTTATTGCAAATAAAAGTGTTACATGACTAGAATTTTCAGTAATTTGTACAGGCTTAACAATTAAAATAATTATAAACCCTAATGCAGGTATCATTGTCATTATTAAGGTTGATAAGGCTACCCCAGAGTAATAATAAGATAAAGTGCCAAAATAATTACCTATTGCCAGTCCTATAAACATAGCAATTCCAACCCATGACATAATTTTTCCTGCGTGTTCGCGACCAACTAAACCAATTGGCCATGTTCCACTACAAGTAAATATTAGGCTTTCACCTACGCCCATAAATATTCTTGATAAAAGAATAATTAGATAGCCGTAAAGATTGTTACTAATAAACAAAATGACAAATAGAAATAGTACTCCGGAACAAATAGTTAAGCTTAATCCTAAAGTCATTCCTTTGCGGGGTCCATATTTATCTGAATATCTTCCGGCATAAACTCTTGAAAAGAGTGTTGAAAGTGATTCAGCAACTACAACTAAACCCACATAAAAAGCAGAATAACCAATAATTTTATTTATATATAATGGTAGTATTGATAAAGATAATCCAAGACTGATAATAGAAAGAAATAGAATACTAGCAATAAGACTAGCACTGATCACAGGGTTCTTTATTTTAATCATTTTTGTAACCCTCATAGATAACTTTATCTTCAAAAAGTTTTAGTCTGTTTTCTAAAAATGCGATTATTGCTTTATATATCATTTTTTTCTCTGCAGAAATTATTGATTCGCGTAAATTATCCAAAGTCATATTATTAATTCTAACTGGCTCCTGATCTATAATAGGACCAGCGTCAACTTCTCCCTTATTTTTAATTAAAATCGATATTCAATACTCAATAAAAAACAACATGTAATAATAAATTTTTTTTACTTTATTTTAATTAATCAAAGTTGTAAATGTGGGAGCAGGTCTTTATAATAATGAAAAAAATTCCTTAATAATGAGTTTAATATGTACAGTCTTAAAGGAATGAGAATATTTATTCATGTAGCTGAGGTGGGTAGTTATGCTGAAGTCGGTCGAATTTTAGGTTTATCTGCATCTGCAGTTGCGAAATGTATAAATAAACTTGAAACAGATCTTGGTACTAGGCTTTTTCATCGAACAACTAGAAGTATCGGGTTAACTCAAGAGGGACTTTTTTTTTATAGTCGCGGTAAACACATCTTAAGTTTAATTAATGACACTAATTCCATGATGATGGCTAAATTAGGCGATCCAAAAGGTACTTTACATTTAAATATTCCTCACATTTTTGGGCATGTAATTTTATTACCACTCTTACCAAAATTTAGAAATAATTTTCCTGACATAGATCTCATTATCGACTTTGATGACAATGTTGTAGATATTATTAAAGAAGGGGTCGATGTTGCCATCAGAATAGGAGAACTTAACGATTCTCGCTTAATATGTCATAGCATTGGCGATCAAAATTATGTTGTGTGTGGAAGTACACATTATTTTAAATGCCATGGTACACCTCTATTACCTTCAGATTTGGTTCGACATGCATGCATTCATTTTAAACATCCTTCTAATGGACGTTTAGCTAATTGGTCTTTTAAGTCACCCTATGATGCTTTGGATTTACCCAATAATATTGTGTTTAATAATTCATTTGCCTGTTTAAGTGCAACAATCGATAGTTTAGGAATAGCGCATTTACCTGTATACATAGCTAAAGAGGCTATTCAGTTAGGAAAACTCAAGCCTATTTTAACAGAATTTATGAAGCCACAAGGTAAGTTATCATTAATATGGCCTACAAATCGATATTTATCACCTAAAATTCGGGTTTTTATTGATTTTATAATTGAAGAGTTACAAGCTAATAAACAATTATTAACATTGGACCCACATAGTTTGAATTGAGATATTGAAAAGATTATTTATTAAGGATAAGAAGATTCACATTATAATTCAAAAAAGAATAATATCTTAAATTGAACAAAATCTAATCAGAGTTCTCAATCTTATAATAATGCTAACTCAATAACGTAGAATTATTTATTACAAAATGTAAAAAAAGATATTACCTCGACGATAATGATCTTTTCATAAAAAAATATTATAAAAGTCAATAAAATAAATAATACGTAAAATAGGTTTTTTATGAAGGGTATTCGAATAGAACATTATAAATACACATTATATTTATTGGTGACTGTCTTTGGCTGGGGGATTATGTATCCCGCTTCAAAACATGCGGTATCATCGGGTATAGATGGTTATTATCTTACTGTTATTCGCTACGTTCTTGGTGCTTTTCTTGTAAGCATTGTTCTGCTTGTTATCGAAGGTAAAAAAAGTTATCAAACGGAAGGAAAAGCTTTTCAATTGTGGCTTTTTGGCACAATCGGTTTTGCTGGATTAAACTTCCTAACGTTTATCGGCATTGGTTTTTCATCTGCTGAGCATGCAACAATTATATTAGCGTTAATGCCGATGCTCTCAATGATTTTATCATCTATCCTCAATCACAATATACCTAACATTAAAACAAGTTTATGCACGCTATTAGCTTTTGTAGGAATAGTTTTGGTTATAACGAATGGAGATTTTAATCATCTGATAGCTTCATCAAGCTTTTTAGGTGATGTACTATTGTTGGCCGCTACAATTTGTTGGGTTATTTATACCTATTTTGCAAATATGGTGATGACAAAAGACAAATGGAGCGCGTTAAGAGTTACAGCGTTAAGTTCTTCTCTTAGCGTAATAAGTATTATCACGATTACTTTAATTGCATCTTTTTTAGGCTTAGCAAAACTTCCTAGTTTGAGTGTATTTATCACAAGTGGATTTGATATTTTTATACTTGTCATAACCACATTAGTGATCATTACTTGGAATGCAGGTATCAATGGTCTTGGTGCGATTAATGGTATTCTTTTTGTTAATTTAGTCCCTGTCATTGCTTTTATTATTGGCTCATCCTTTATCTACAATATCCTAGCCTATCTAAGAATAGCATATTACTTAATAGTATCAGATAATTTACTAAGTAGAAATTAAGCAATTTTTCTTCACATTCAGTAATTAATATTAAAGATGTTAAATGTTAGCTAATTCTTCTCAAGTGCTAAGTGGTTTCATTTTAGAAGGATGGATATTATAGATCTTTAATTATTAAGGCTAGTTATATCAATATGTTTCTATATAATATATGGTAGTGATTATTGAGGTTATATTATTAAAGGATTTTCGGCATGACTTATCAGTTTAATAAGCCACGTTGGATGCGTGATTTAGTTAGGTTTTTACATTTAAAGAGCCAGTTTGTATTGTCAGGAAATATTAGGGATTTACAAGCGTGTGAAGTGGAGCCAGGGGTTATTACACCACAAACATTTGAGTTGGCGTTATATCGTGCTCTCCGCGATGTAGGGTATAGTCAAGTACTGATTTGGGATCCTTTATCGGGGTTTTATGGTTTACAAACGCCTGATTTACCAGCTATCGATATTGATAAATTATTACAACAAATAGGACTAACGCCAGAAAAAGGGCGGGCTGCTGCTGGCATTGATTTATTGGGAAATGTCTTAGAGAATTTTGTTAATCTTAACGGCGAACCTGTTGCATTAATTATTGATTTTGCCTCTCAGCTGACCATTCGTGCTGATAACTTAAGTGCAGCAGAGCATCAGCTGTTTACGCGAGCATTAGTACTCTCTCATCGAGCGAGTACAAGACCAGCTGGCACTAGTCGTACGCCGTTTTTTAATACTGTACTTTGGTTGGTCGAAAAAGAGGGGGATTTACCTGACTGGTTATTAGTGAATAATCCACGAATTCGTCATATTCCAGTTTCTAAACCAGACAGTGCCGCTCGTCGAGCATTAGCCTCTAGATTAATAAAAGGTATTTCAGGTTCGCAACAAACTACGCCTGAATTGCTGGCACAAGCGGAAACAACTTTTGTTAACAGTACAGAGGGGATGTTATTGCTGGATATGAATGCCATTACAACATTAGCAAAAGTAGAGAAACTGAGCATTGATGATATCAATGATGCCGTAAGGCGCTATAAAGTAGGTGTCACGGAAGATCCGTGGCAAAAAATTGATCGTGAAAAAATAGTACAAGCAGATAACTTTGTGTATCAACGAGTTAAAGGACAAAATCATGCAGTTGTCCATATGCTCGATATTATAAAGCGAGCGATTACGGGTATTGGCGCTAATCGAAGAGGTAATAGACCTCGTGGTGTAGTTTTTTTAGCAGGTCCAACAGGTGTAGGTAAAACTGAGCTAGCCAAAACAATTACCAGTTTACTCTTTAATGATGAAAGCGCATACATTCGCTTTGATATGTCTGAGTTTAGTTCAGAGTTTTCAGATCAGCGTTTAATTGGTTCACCTCCCGGCTATGTGGGGTATGATGTAGGAGGGGAGCTAACCAATGCAATACGTGAAAAACCGTTTAGTGTCGTATTATTTGATGAGATTGAAAAAGCTCATCCTCGGGTTATGGATAAATTTTTACAAATTTTAGATGATGGTGTTCTAACTTCTGGTCGAGGTGAGCGTGTTTATTTTTCAGAGGCACTCATCATTTTTACATCCAATCTTGGAATTTATAAACTGACCGAAACAGGTGAGCGCATTCCTAACGTTACTGCTAATGTTCAATTTGATGATGTTCAAGCCAGAGTAAAAAATGAAATTGAGCGGCATTTTAAATTTGTTTTAAATCGTCCCGAAATCTTAAATAGGATAGGCGAAAATATTATTGTCTTTGACTTTATTCGTCCTAGTGTGGCGGAGCAAATATTCCAACAAATGATTGATGGTGTGATTGAAGATTTACAATCACAAGGGTTAATTTTATCATTTACCCCAGAAGCATTAGACAGTTTGCGAAACATTGCTTTAGCTGATTTATCAAACGGAGGTCGAGGAATACGTAATCACATTGAGGCTTATTTATTAAATCCATTGGCTCGTGAGTTGTTTAAGTTAAACCCTCAAACAGGTCAAACATTAGTCGTAACTGAGTTGCAAGTAGGACAATTAATTTTGGAGTAAATGGTGTTAACAGTTGGTATCTCGCGTATTCATTTTCCAGTAACAACATTAGGACCAGGTAGGCGACTTGGTATTTGGTTTCAAGGCTGTAGTTTACGTTGTGAAGGTTGTATTTCAGTTGATACATGGGCAACAGCTAAAACGTTAATTCCAATTGAACAACTGATGATGACGCTTTCCTCTTACCTACCTTTGATTGATGGGATTACTATCTCTGGCGGGGAACCTTTCGATCAATTTGAGGCGTTGTTGGCTATTGTGGTTCAGTTACGCAAAAAAACAAAGGTCGATATTTTAGTTTACACAGGGTATAGCGTTGAAGATATTACCGATCAGTTACAGCAAATTAAACCTTATATTGATGTGTTAATCAGTGACCCCTTTCAACGGCAGAGTTCACAAACTTTAAGGTTAAGAGGGAGTGATAATCAACGTTTACATTGTTTTACCTCACAAGCAATCGAAAAATATGCCTATTATCAGCAAGCAGTTACAACTAAGGATAAAGTATTAGATGTCATGTTTGATGCAGAAGGTGTTGTCTGGTTTGCCGGCATCCCTAGGCGTGATGATTTCGTAAAATTACAAACTCTTTTAAAGCAACAAGGGCACCAGATAAAAGTGACCGCTGATAAAATAAAGTATTAAGGATTTAAAAATGGCAATGATGCGGTTTTGTCCTAATTGTCAAACAGAGCGATCTCTTCATGAGATTTTCTGTGAAGGGACTATTAATGATGAACTCTGTGGTTGGGATTTGTCATCGGTAACTATTAGTGAGACAGGATGGCGCCCTCAGAGCGTTGTAACTGTCAATGATGTATTGCCAGAAATCACTGTGGCACACTGTGTGAATGGTCATATCATGGATACAGGTGATTTAATTTGCATGGAGTGTGGTGCTGATTTAGCTGAGATAGATAATTCAGAAAATCTAGAACGAATACCTTCTAACCAAGAAGAAGCCATAACAGAGTCTGATATTACCACCATTGATGATTGGCAGTTATTGCAACTTATTAGTCAAACCGATGGCGTGCGTGAACGTTATTTGGTCAAAAGATTACATGATGAAAAACGTGCAGTTCTAACGCTCTATCATACCGGTGCTGAGCCAAATATTGATGTATATGAAGTCTTGCGTAACCTTCCTCGTGAGCATGTGCCAGAAATTATTACTAAAGGTCGTTGGAACGACCAAGCTTATGTTGTGGCAGAAGAATTAACCGGTGGAGTATTGGCTGATCTGGGGATGGTCATTAATGATATGGATACTATTCGCCATGTCATGACAGAGCTAGGTCAAGCACTAAATGCTTTTACCGCAGCAGGTTTACGTCATTGTGATTTAAGACCTAATAACTTATTAGTGCGTACAAAAGAACCTCTGGATTTAGTGATTACGGGGTTTGGTTCAGCAAGGCTATCAGAGTTTGATCTAGAAGTCATATCGCCTTTGGCAACTACTTTTTATACTGCGCCAGAAGTTGTAGCAGGTGGTGTAAGTGTCGCTTCTGATTGGTGGAGCTTGGGCGTTATTCTACTAGAGCAATTGACACAAGGTAAATGCTTTGAGGGCGTAAATACACAAGCGTTTATCATTCAAGTACTGGCCAGTGGTGTAGATATTCCAACCACATTAGACCCTCGGTTACAGTTGCTATTAAGAGGGCTATTGGCTAAAGACCATCATTGTCGCTGGCAATGGTCTGAAGTTCAAGCGTGGATTAATGGCGAGGATGTAGCTGCTTCAGAAATTGTGCAAGCGACTGTGCAAGAAGTTGATCTCGATAGGAGTATTTCCTTAGGTGGAAAAAGTTACCATAGAGTTAAATTATTTGCATTAAATGCAGCTAACCCTGTTAATTGGCAAGAGGCGACAGAGCTTTTGTCTCGAGGTAATTTGGTGACATGGTTAGAGCAAGCAGATTTTGACGCCACGAGTCTAGCCACTATCAGAGAGGTTATGCGTAAGCCGGATTTAACATCGGATATGCAATTGATGGTGGTATTAAAGATTTTAAATCCTGACATCCCACTCATTATAGCCGGTAATATTGTAACGCCAAATTGGTTATTGCAACATCCTAGTGATGGATACCAGCTTATTTCAGGAGTTATTCCAAGTATACTAAAAGCGTCTGAGGTGTGGTTATGGCATTTACATGAGCGAGCTAATACAGTTCGTCAGCGAGCTTTGAACTTACAAATAAAACTTGATGAGGAAGTTTTAAGAATCCATTTGTTATCTGCTTCTCGAGCCCAATTAGCAGCCATATGGTCGGAAAAAAGTGCCCTGTTTCCGGATGCAAATAATGCAGGGCTACTGTCATTATTAGAGCGACGCAGCATTAGCGAAGAGGATTTTATTGTTTTACTCAGTGCTGAGCTTGGACAGTTTAAATCATTAGATACAGTACTTAAAGAGTCACTCAAATTAGGAAAAAAATTCAACATTGATATGGTTGATGATGAGGCGTTAAGAAGGTTAATCGCGCAACCGCGTTTGACGCTTTATCAACAGTTAAATGAACGAATAGAGGGATTTGCCAGCACGGGCTTGGAGGAAGTCGACCAGTGGGCAGAACAATACCGTCTTGAAAAACGCATGCCATTACCGAGGTTGTTGGTTTTATTAAGTATTGAACCTGAAAAATGGGTTAAGCCCCATAAACGGCAGTATACTTCTCAGATTATTGATTTTTTCCATAAAAAAGTCACTACGTCTATATTACAAGGCCCTTTGGTAAGAATGCGACTAGGAATGCATACAGCGCGTGTCGATATTAATTTATTAGGTACAGAAAGAACGTCTGCCAATAAATTGTTAGATCATATTGTACAGCGCAATAGCCGACCGCAAACTATTGATATGGAAGCATTTCAAGCCAACGACTTTATCGAGTATCAGTTGCGTAATTTATACCGCCAATCCAATCTCTATAGAAGAGATACAGGAATAAATGGATTGTATATGGGATTCCCTTTTTTGCTTTATCAAGAGCCTAATAGCTATCGATTACCTCGTATTGCTCCGCTATTACTTTGGCCCATCACACTCAATTATAACATGGGCGTTCCCAACCGTATTACTTTAGCATTTGATATTGAACGTGAAGAAATCAGAGTTAATCCTGCATTAGAAGGTATATTAGGAAAAGCGTTGTATGAAAACTGGAAAAGCGTTATAGATGAATTATTAGCGAGATCTGCGCTGACGACACTCGAAGTTATGGATACATTGACTCATTTGGGGTGTGTATTGTCTCGGCAAGTGCAAAATCTACCTGTTAATTTTGACACTGAACGTGGTCAAGTCTGCTTTGCATGTTCGGCTGTCTTATTTGATGTAAACTTTTTAGGTCAATCCATCGGTGAAGAACTTAACCGTTTAAAGAAATTATCCCCTGTTAATACTGCGTTAGAAACAGCACTGCGTTTAAAGCCTTATCAAGCAGTTGCTGAGATTCCTGAAAAGCCAGCAGAGTTAGATCGCTATTTTTCAGTGTCCAGTGACCCTTCGCAAGAAAATGCCGTTTTGCAAGCACGACAAGACTCAGGACTCTTAATTGAAGGTCCTCCTGGAACAGGGAAAAGCCAAACCATTGTAAATATGGTGGGCGACGCGATTGGCCGAAATAAAACTGTGTTGATTGTTTGCCAGAAAAAAGCAGCCTTAGAGGTAGTATATAAACGCTTAGCTGCTGAGGGGCTAGATTCTCGCAGTATTATGGTCAATGATGTTAATGCAAATAGAAATTCGGTGATTAGTAGTATACGAGAACAACTGGGATTATTATTTAAATTTCCTGAAAGAACGGATTGGATCGAAAAGCGTAAGCGAGTTGCAGCCAAAATTACAGATTTAGAAAATCGCTTAGATAGTCATCACGAGGCACTACATCAACAAGATCCTCAAACGGGGTTAAGTTATAGAGAATTGATTGCTGATTTAATTGGTGCTAATAAAAACTATCAGTTATTTGCAGCGCCTCAAATAAGATCAGTATTAAGTGATTGCGATCCACAACAGTTAATCGCATTAGAAAATGAGTGTGCACCACTAGTGCGTTTTTGGTTGCCTGCCTGTTACGAAAATAGTCCTCTAATTCATTTAAAAGTATTTTCCCATGATTTAGCTACACTAGAAGATTTTAAAAAATTCTTTAGCCATTTTTTAAGTGTTGAACAGCTAAGAATGAGTCAGTTGACTAATCATACGCGCTTTGAAGTAGACAACCCAAAACCCTACCAGCAATGGATTGAAGCAGAGGGGAATTATTTTCTGGCGATCTCAGAAAGTATTCGCGCACGTTTAGTAAAATGGTTGCCTTTCTTTAAGCTGGGTGCTGATGCTTCCGCTGTGTTAGAAGGCGATTTACTAATTAACCAACTGACTCTATTGAAAGAGCGCTTAGCACTGTTAAATGAAAGCAGTTGGTGTGATTTATCCCTTAAACTTTGTTTGTTAGAGTTAAATGAGTTAAATGATTTATCAAACAAAGCTCGACGGATGTTAATGCCTAGGTCATGGTATAGTTTCTTAAATATTAAACGTTATAGATCAAAACAGGCATTATTAGCATTTTTAGCATTACAAGGTGAGTTGCCGAATTTGGAGGTCATTCCTAAGCTTTATAATGCATTGTTGCTTGAGCAAGAATATCGCCCCATTCGTCAAGAGATACAAACTATATGCGCTAGACTACAATTGCCAGTACCTGATAATCGTACAAACCTGAATATAAAAAATGTCGTCAATGAAACATTAACAAGTTTGCAAGAGGTAAAAGAATGGGCTAAAAGAATTATGTCGGCACCTCACTGTGAAGAAGTTGAAAAGTCAGTCTTACAAAGTAAAGTGGCATTCGAACACTTATTAAATGATTATCATACCGCTTTTGAAAGATATGCTTCACGTAAAGCTTCTTTAGAGGCATTATTGCCGTTAGTGAGTTATTTTGAAGATACACTCTATGGAAACTGCAAAACAGCCATCGAAAAAAATGAAATTTCTCCGATGTTGCTGATAGAAATTAACCGTGTACTTGATACTCTTGAAGCTTACCAATATTTTAGAAAACGTGTTCCACAATTATCAGCCAAAGCTATTAAGTTGTTTGAACGTTTAAGGCTTTATCAGGAAGACTTAACTCATTTACCCATGACAGCGCTTGATAAAAGTTTTAGACAGCTATTAAATTATGAGGCTAAACAGACATGGAAAGCACGTATTGAGCAAGATAATCCTGTACTGCTAACCAATGAGGATGAAATTCAACAACAAATTCAGGCTTTAGCCAAAGCTGATGAAGAGATCCGTGAATTAAATAAAACCTTATTTACGCACAATATTCCTTTCGGTAAGTTAGCGAGCGCTAGAGAATGGGAAGATATCACCCGATTAACGGGGCAGCGTGCGAGAAGATTGCGCGAGTTTGTAGAACAAGGTGTGCAGTTAGGGCTTATGAGCTTAAGACCCATTTGGTTAATGAATCCTGATATTGTTAGCCGGCTATTACCTTTAAAAGCAGGCTTGTTCGATGTGGTCATTTTTGATGAGGCTTCACAAATGCCTGTCGAATATGCAATACCATCACTTTATCGCGGTAAAGTGGCTGTCGTTAGTGGGGATGAAAAGCAAATGCCACCTAGCTCTTTCTTTAGTGCTCAAGTAGAGCTTGAGGAAGATTTAGATCTTAATTTAAGCGCTAAATTAACCGATGAAGAACAACAAGAGGTATTACAAGGCAAATGGGACTCAAAAGAAATTACGGATTGTCCTGATTTACTACAGCTTGCTCGATCAGTATTACCAACAACAGGCCTGCAAATTCACTATCGTTCGGAATATCGAGAGTTAATTGATTATTCGAATGCTGCTTTCTATATGAATCAACTAAATATACCCGTTCGGCATCCGTTAGATACGATTAAACAAGCACAGCCTTTAGAGTATATATGGGCTAATGGAGTATATGAACAACAAACAAATTTAAAAGAAGCCAAAAAAGTTGTTCAAGTGGTGGACAATATTTGGCAGCAGTCATCGGGCAAACGTCCTTCTATAGGCGTGGTTACATTTAATAAAAAACAAGCAGACTTAATTGAAAAGTTCTTTTATGAAAAAGCAGCTGAAGATGAAACGTTTGCCGACATCTTCAAAGAAGAAAATCAACGCATGGACAACGGCGAAGATATGTCCATTTTTATTAAAAATGTTGAAAATGTACAAGGCGATGAACGGGACATTATTGTGTTCTCGACAACTTTCGGATGCAATGAGAAAGGAGTCTTTAGACGTAATTTCGGCGTATTAGGCCAACAAGGTGGAGAAAGGCGACTTAATGTGGCCATTACACGAGCTCGAAAAAAAGTAATTTTAGTCTCCTCGATGCCGATAGACGCTATTTCTGATATGTTATCTGGCAAACAGATCCCAACTACACCTAGAGATTATTTACAGTGCTATTTAGCCTATGCTAAAGCATTGTCAGAAGGTAAATTTGATTACAGTAAAGATCTACTTAATCGGGTTACGGGGAATAGCCAGTTGGTTATTGATAGAGCAGAGACTAAGCAACAAGATGCTTTTCTTGATGATGTAGAAGCCTTTATCCAGTCTTTGGGGGTAGGGTATATGCGTCAATCAGGTAATGGGGTATTCGCGTTAGATTTTGCGATTGAAGACCCAGCAACGAAACTATACAGTATTGGGATTGAATGTGATGCACCAATTCACTCATTGTTAAATCATGCCAGATCACGTGAAATCTGGCGACAATCGGTTTTAAAACGTGCAATTCCTAATATCATACGTATTTCATCACATAATTGGTATGAAAATAAAGAACAAGAAAAGAAACGTTTAAAAACGTTGGTTGAAACTGTATTAACACCCGAGGTAAGTCAATGAGTGGCCCAAAAGTTGTAAGAATTGTTACGCTAGAAGAAATGACGGCTACCAGCAAAGGCTATTTGGCCCGTCTGGATCAATCGATAAAACAATGGCAAAAATCAATGGATAAGCTGAGTGAAACAGATGAAAAGTTTTATGAAACAATCGTTGCAAAACGGAAAACCTTTGATCATATGTTAGAAGAGCAACGTTTCTCAGATATACAAAAACTTGTGCCGATTGAAATAACCAGTCTAAATGACGATATTGCACAACGTCGACAATTAAAGGTCGCAGCAAAAAGCCAGCAAGCTATTGAAGAAAAGCAAGCAAAAGAAAATATCAAAGCTCTGGTTAATTTATTAAATAATAAACAAGTAGTACTCTCCGATCAATTCAATAACGAATTACAACAAGCGATTAAAGGTAAATATCAGGGGAATGTTAATCAGCTTTTAACGAAAGTCTTTAATTTACTCACGCCTAAAAACACCAAAGAACTTTCACAAGAGCAACAAGCTTTGCTCAACCGTATGGTAGTAGATGACACCACGCAAACCTTTGCAAGCTGGTTAGAACAACAAAATATTGCATTGCAAAAAGACCCTTATATACAAAAAATTGAACACTATCTTGCAGAGTTATCACTTGAACAAAAAGAAGTTTATGATGTATTTATTGAGCGCTTAAACAACATTGAGCAGGAGTTGCAACCTAGCCGTAAGAAACTACTGCTTGATAGTATTGTATTAGACTTAGCTCAAGCGGTTAATGAGGCCAAGGAACGTGGTGTTTTACAAGCACAATTGGAATTATTAATCGCTGAATTACAACAAAAAACAACGGAGCCTTTAGATTTTGATTTTAATAAACTTGACACGATGAGTGTTAAAGAATTGAAAATATTAATAGATAATTGCGAACATACGCTGGCAAAAATCAAAGAAAAAACAGAAGCGATGTACAGACAACAAGTTATTTTACAGGGATTGGCTAGCCTAGGATATGAAGTACGACACGGAATGGATACACAGTGGGCGAAAGATGGGCGATTAGTTTTGCGTAATCCTTCTACACCTGGTTACGGCATAGAGTTAGCCGCTAACGCTGAGGTGGCACGCATGCAGGTACGAGCAGTTAAATTGACTTCCGAAAACAATCAACAACGTGATAGTGATATTGAAACCCTTTGGTGCAGTGATTTTACCAAATTACAGCAATGGCTAGCCAAACAAGGTTCAGACTTAATTATTGAAAAAGCATTGCCGGTGGGTGCAGTTCCTTTAAAATCTGTTATATCAGAGGAAATTGATTCTTTACAAAAAACAACGGAGCAAAAAACTTTATCTTCTAAAAAAATATAAATTTAGATGTGAAAGTTAAAAGTTAAAATTTAAACTATCTCCTCTTGCTTTTTCTTGAGAGAGGCATTGAATTATTTGTGGTTAATATGATTGTTTCGAAATAGCTATTAATTACGTCATTTGTTATTAAGCGATAAGTAAACTGATAATGAATATTAATAATATTTATCCAATGTAAAATTTGTGAAGGGCATTACGTTATACCAAACGGAAAATATGGGGTATTTGCAAGTTGCTTTCATTCCCCAGTTTGTAAATCAACGTTACCTATCGTTGAATTTACCGATATGAAAAAACAAGTAATGAAGCAAATTGATGAAATCCCCCCCTCAGGAGAACATTTTGTACAATGGTTAAAAGAAGTTATCTTAATGCAAAAGTTCATTATCAACCAACATCAATCGCTAATTCATACGGTAGATGATACGTTTTTATTGTTATACCCAGTTTTTTTATGTGTTATGTGATGGAATTTCCACAGATGCAACAGATTGCTAAAGTTGAGAAAACTGCTGCCTAGCGATATATGAAGCCTTTGAAAACTCAAATACCACAAACGATTAGGATATGGTTATAGTATCTGGACGTGTGCGGTTGAAGGTCCGAAAAATACCAAAAGTGCATGGCTATTTATACAATGCTTATTACTGATATTGTTTACAAAAAATGTGATTTAAAGATTATTACCAATATTAACTACAGGCTAATATCACAATAATATAAAAATAATTGATATAAATTAAGAAATAACCTATCATTCTGAGAATGAATCCGCCTATCGTTATTATGTATAAAACAACTTAATAAGTGAACAATAATAAAAATTGATTGCAAATAATAAGGAATTCCTATGTTGATCTCACAGCGAGAAACAGGGTATCTTGGTGCTATCATTTCTCATTCTTTGAACAACCATTATACATTAAACCTTAGTGGCCTCTCATCACTTTCGATATTGTCTATCTTTGCTGAAAAATGGAAGCAGCGAACTTGGCGTCAAGTGCCGAATCAGTTACCACTGCGACAATAACTAGTTTGGAGGGGGTAAACTGATCGAGCTCCTTCCAATTATTAGAGCCACAACGGTTGTTGGAGTCGGGGCCGCGAGTGCTGAACGACTAGCCGCACAGGAAAAAAACTCTAATAGTTATGTTTTAGAAAAAAATAATCAGCTAACTTACTATCGTGATTTTTCTAAACAAGAACGCCTGAAATACCGAGATGATCGTTTAATAGAAATTGATTATCGTTATCAAAAAAATATTGGACAGATAAACCCCATAATGGATATTGAGGACGATTCAATGCAAGCAAGGCAAAATAGAGATAAATATCGCCTTGATGAGCGAGGGAGAAAAGTACATTATTATCCCGCTAGGCAGCAATTCTATTACTATTTTACGCCAGGTGATGAACCAACCTCTGATGACTAGCCAAGCATTGGTGAATGTGTTTTACTTAAAAATAACAGGATAAATGATGACAGAGAATTTACAACGATTATTAGATAAGTACTTTGAAAATGAGGTACAGTTTACTTATACACACTATTTAGATCCCGATAATGCCTTTTCGTTAAAAATGGGGTTAGTGGGTTGTTTTTATTTAAACCAAGCTTACCGACCAGAAAAACGGCAAGCCATCGGACAAGTATTAGCGCTGTATGATCAATATTGGGGTGAAAAGCTGCGTTATGGCTATTTCGATGGCGATCCAAACGAATTATATCAATATCACGGTAGCTCATTAGCACAAAAGTTAGAACAAATTAGTCAGTTTGATAACGATTCATTGAATTTTTACTGGAGTGATGTTGATGATTTAGAGTTTGTTCCAGAGTACTTTATTAAAGCGTATTCAAGGGTAGGTTGGCATGAAGAACTGCACAGAGGTGTAAGCTATGTGCAATTTTATCTGCCGATTGATGAGCTTGAGCATTTTGGTGTTGAACAATTAATTGAATTTATCCAACAAATCAGTGATATTTTACAACCGATGCATGGTTTTTTTGGCTTAGGTATTCAGCACAGCCATGAATACTATGATTACCAATATTTAGAATACGATATTGCCCATCAATTTTTGGGGTTAGATATTTCTAATGTTGAAAGTGATTTGCGTTTTCGAAAGGGTTTTAAGTGCATCAACTGGCTGACGGTACTCGGTGATGAGTTGCTTAATAACAAACTGGGTGGTCTTAGCCAATTAAAGCAGCGTAATCATGATGAAGGTATCACCTTTTATCCCTATTCGGGTGGGGTTGTGGTGCGGGCCGGTGAAGTGCCTGAACTAGGGGATGTGGCGAGCAATCCGTATCCACGGCATTATGTTAACGTCAATGCGCTGTTAAAAGCCGCACGAGCCCCTGAAATTGGTTCATTAGGCTTTGGCTCGATTAATGGCGAAATCCGTTTTAATAAACGTACCTCAAAAGAGTGGCAAAGTCGTTTTGATGATGTTAGGGCAACCGATATTCCTGTAGTAAATGAAGAAATATTAGATAGCATCAATCAAGTTGATTCGGTGGTACGTATAAGCCTCAAAACCGGAGAATTATGCCGTCATAGTGGGCTGTATTCAACCACCATTAATGGCAGAATTGAATATCGTGAGTTAGTCAGTGGCTATAAAGTAGAGCCTTTTATTGATAGTGAAACTCAGCAAAAGTATATCGATTTGACATGGCAATTACTACGGCGTGACAAGGAATGAAAGATAGGTAAAGGTTCAGGTAAGTTTGCAACAGGGAAAACCTCTTCGGCAGGAAGTATATCGACTTACTATTTTAAGCCAGGTGATGAACCAACCTCTGATGACTAGCCAAGCATTGGTGAATGTGTTTTACTTAAAAATAACAGGATAAATGATGATAGAAAATGTACAACGATTATTAGATAAGTACTTTGAAAATGAGGCACAGTTTACTTATACACACTATTTAGATCCCGATAATGCCTTTTCGTTAAAAACGGGGTTGGTGGGTTGTTTTTATTTAAACCAAGCTTACCGACCAGAAAAACGGCAAGCCATTAGACAAGTATTAGCGCTGTATGATCAATATTGGGGGGAAAAGCTGCGTTATGGCTATTTCGATGGCGATCCAAACGAATTATATCAATATCACGGTAGCTCATTAGCACAAAAGTTAGAACAAATTAGTCAGTTTGATGATGACACATTGAATTTTTATTGGAGTAATGTTGACAATTTAGATTTTACTCCTAGTTATATGATTGAAGTATTTTCTAAAGTGCAATGGTATGAAGAGGTACACAAACCATTAAGCTATGTCCAATTTTATCTGCCGATTGATGAGCTTGAGCATTTTGGTGTTGAAAAACTGGTGGAGTTGATTCAAAAAATCAGTGGTATTTTACAACCGATGCATGGTTTTTTTGGCTTAGGTATTCAGCACAGCCATGAATACTATGATTACCAATATTTAGAATACGATATTGCCCATCAATTTTTGGGGTTAGATATTTCTAATGATGAAACAGATGAGCATTTTCGAGAAGGTTTTAAGTGCATTAACTGGCTGACGGTACTCGGTGATGAGTTGCTTAATAACAAACTGGGTGGTCTTAGCCAATTAAAGCAGCGTAATCATGATGAAGGTATCACCTTTTATCCCTATTCGGGTGGGGTTGTGGTGCGGGCCGGTGAAGTGCCTGAACTGGGGGATGTGGCGAGCAATCCGTATCCACGGCATTATGTTAACGTCAATGTGCTGTTAAAGGCCGCACGAGCCCCTGAAATTGGTTCATTAGGCTTTGGCTCGATTAATGGCGAAATCCGTTTTAATAAACGAACCTCAAAAGAGTGGCAAAGTCGTTTTGATGATGTTAGGGCAACCGATATTCCTGTAGTAAATGAAGAAATATTAGATAGCATCAATCAAGTTGATTCGGCGGTGCGTATAAGCCTCAAAACCGGAGAATTATGCCGTCATAGTGGGCTGTATTCAACCACCATTAATGGCAGAATTGAATATCGTGAGTTAGTCAGTGGCTATAAAGTAGAGCCTTTTATTGATAGTGAAACTCAGCAAGAGTATATCGATTTGACATGGCAATTACTACGTCGTGACGATGGTGGTGACGTATTTATAAAAAATAACTAAAGGTTACCACATAAAACAAGGAGAAAGACGTGTGGTCTAAACCCGTAATACCACCCTTACCGAAGCTAACACCACTTAAACTATGGAATTGGCTTTCGCTGATTGTCTTGATTTATGCTGGTGTGTTATTCATGACAGTCTTCATGTTGCTGGAGTCGCTCCAGACACAAACGACGATGATAGGTTTTTTCCGTATTCGACTAGTGATTACATTAACTATCGCAAGGATGTGCTTTGGTATCAGGTTGATGGTGTATGGCTATGCTGAAGAAAAACAAAAATGCTGGGCACAACAAGAGAAAGCGTTTCACCAACACTGGCAAGACTGGTCGATGCAATCAATGGTGGTACTCAAATCATTTCTGATGACACCGAGTCAATTTAGTTTCGATGCACTCATCGATGAGCAAAATGATATTGATAACTTAAGCCATAAGGTCATGCTTTTTGAAAGCGTGGATAACACACTGCACTCGCCATTTTTTGAAGAAAACCTACTTAGCAGTTTTGCCCTGGTTAACTTACCGTGGATGGTGACTTTTGCCTATGTGAACGCAGAGCCAAAGGCATCCCGTTATCATTGAGAGATTGATTGATAAACAAGATAATACCCTGTATTTATTAATCACAGACCAAGCTAGCAATCAAGACAGTACTGCATTTATCAGTGCATTATTACTGAGTTATCAAGCATCAGAACCGATAACGTCTGAAAGTTATATACGACGTACTATGCAAACCACTCCTGAAAAACTTAATCTTACCATTACCCAAATGCAAGAAGTGCAATCCGCGTTTAGTGAGACGAAAGCCGTATGGCTCGGGTACATGAAGGAGAACTATTGTGCTAATCTCAGTCAATTGTTATCAGTGGCGTTAGGCACTAGCTTTTTTCCTGACGTTTATCGCGTAGCGAGTATTCTGGATAATCTATGGTTTACCGTAGTATCACCACCCATAGATGATAATGTAACGGAGCGAATTAGTTAAGATGCTTATTATGACTTTAACACTTCCCCCTGATTGTGGCAGTGCCCTCAAAAATGCCCCATCCGCCTTACAACAAAAAATCCTACGCTCACTTGCTAAGTGGCCGAGTAATAAAGGACAAAGCACCCCTGAATACTCTAAAGCACTGCGTAGTGCGATTAAAAAATTGATTCATTTATGGCGAGGGGAATGGCTTAATCCCAATGAGCTTACCCAAACTGCTAAACTTTACATACGCTGTAGCAACGGTCATACATTTAAATTTCGAGTATTTCATTTGCATCGCGGACAGTGGTGTCCTCACTGTTATTTCGATAATCTTCGTTACCGTATTGAAGATATTCAAAATCTGGCTCAGCAAAAAAAGGGCAAATGCCTTACTACTGACTACCAAAATAGTCGTCAGCCTCTCACCTGGCAGTGTCAATACGGACACACTTGGCAAATGAATATTGATGGCTATAAAAAAGGACAGTGGTGCCCAGTATGTACCACAGTACAAAAACAACAACACGCGCTACAAATTCTGCAACAAATAGCCAACAAGCAAGGAGGGGAGTGCTTATCAACGGCTTATACATATGGTAAAGATAAATACAGCTTTCGTTGTGCCAGCGGACATGAATGGCAAACCACAGGAAACAGTATCAAGAACTCAAAAACTTGGTGCCCAAGGTGCCGTTATGAGAAGCATCGCTGTTCATTAGCTGATTTACAGTCGCTTGCAGCGGCTCGTGGTGGGTTATGTTTAGCTATTTATGATGCAATGGTAAGTGATAAGGTTACGTGGCAATGTGCTAAGGGACATCAGTGGTCACAAGCAACCTATTTGATTCGTACAGGTCGTTGGTGTCCCTACTGTGCCCGTAAAACCTACACCATTGAGGACATGCAACAACTGGCGATAGCACGAGGCGGACAATGCCTTTCAACAAGTTACAAAAATTTAGAAACCAAACTGACTTGGATTTGTCATTTAGGTCATACGTGGCAAGCAAGGCCCAGTCATGTTAAAGCAGGCACTTGGTGTCCTGCTTGTAATTACTTATCTCGTTGTACTAAAGATGAGTCCAAACAAAAATACCTTCCTAAGAAGTCGATGAGTTAGCTTATATTGATGAGTGGCATCGTAATTATCGTCAAAGTAATCCTTGATAAAACATATAAAAATGACTACCTGACTTGAAGCAACTCATCCCAACGCGTGGTATAACGCGGGATTAGTAACGCCCGCTTAATTTGCCAAGGGGCTTGTTTTCTAATACCACCTAATTACACAGTATTTTACCCATCTTGTGATTGATCCCATCGAGTGCTTGCATCAACCTATCACTTTTTTGCTTTTGCTCTATATTGTTCATATCTTCAAATAAATCAAACTGTGAATCCGTATTCTTAGTGCGTAAGTCAAGCAAAATTACCCAAGTCTTAATATATATCCCCCCTTTTTTATAAATAACCTGTAATCCTTTTTGTGCGGCTTGAATCATCGGTGGGGATGCTAGAGGAACCACTATAAAGGGGTTATATTGCACCACATCTTCACGAAAACGATTGGTTTTCAAAAAAAACAGTACTGTACTGGCAACGGAGTGTTGATGTCTAAGTTTTTCCACTCCTCGGCTGACATGAACACGAATCGCTTCCTGTAAATCAAATAACTCACCGGTTAACTAACCAAAGCTACGCGAAGTCATTATATTTTGTTTTGGCGTGGACATATCATCTAACTCGTTACAAGAAGTTTCTTGTAGCTCCAGTAATGTGCTGCTGCCTAATTTGTTTGGTGTTGGCTTGGCGCAAATCCGAATACCTAGCGCGTGTGGTTTTTCCACAATACGATTTCCAATTCCACATACTTCACTCACTGGAAACTACTTTAAGGCTTCAGTCAACAAACCACTGTCATTTGCTAAATAACAGACACCGCAGTAAGCCGTTTGCTTTTTAGAAATATGGTTAGTGACTTTAGCTAAAGTTCGGGTTGAAGCAATACCAATACTGACGGGTATACCCGTGTCACGTTTTACTACCGCTCGGATATGCTGATAATGTGAAATAACATCAGAAAATCTATCTAATGCAATAAATGCTTTATCAATCGAATAAGGCTCTACATCTGCTGAGTAATCACGTACTGTATTAAAGACACGCCGACTCGTAACCATACAATTCGTAATTAGAGCTTAATAACGTCACTTGCTTACGAATGGCAAGGAGAATCTTAAAGGCAGGCATCCCCCATCGCTTTAATATAATACGTTGCACTAGGGTGTTTGACTAAATGCTCAGTTAAATCAAGTTTAACCTCTAAATAATCATCCGCAGGTGAGGGGGAAACCTGCTGTAAAGGCGTTTCCACTAATGGCAACGGATTTAAAATAGAAACATCAACACGGCTAAGCACAACACAACTCGATTTGTGCAAGAAAATACTCCTAAAAAACTAAAGTAGAGAAAATCACCACTTTTTTCTAATTATCGTGGTAAAAAACGAATATGTACAAATATACAGTATAAAATTAGGTTTTCAATAGCAATTAGTGTAAAAAAATAAAAATAGCACATAAAATGAGTTAAATGGATCGACCTCCGCTAACACATCAATGCACCACTTTACGTGAATGAAATCAATTATCCTTTGGTTTGGTTTGGCATTACGAACGGCAATTTCAGTTAAAGCCATAATAAAACTCTCCTTTAGAAATCAAACTAAAAGGCAGAATTATTATATAAAATAAGAGGTTCGTTTAAAAGATAAAAGTGTACTAGCTCGAACATGAAGTGTACTAAATTTGAGTATCTGTGGGTATATTTGGGTACATCTCAGTATACAAAAAAACTAAATATTAATTAAAACTCATTAAGTTGTATACTTTAGTACAGCTTTATACATCATGAATTGGAGCGGGAAACGAGGTTCGAACTCGCGACCTCAACCTTGGCAAGGTTGCGCTCTACCAACTGAGCTATTCCCGCATGAGACGTGTTTTAAATGGTGCCCGGGGCGAGACTTGAACTCGCACGGCCAAAAAGGCCGAGGGATTTTAAATCCCTTGTGTCTACCGATTTCACCACCCGGGCTCAAAACTGCTTACTAAAATGTAATTCGTTTTGAATGCTGTGCATTTTACCTATCTTATGATTTCAGTCAACAGATATTTTTGATTAATTGTTTAATTGTTCAATGTTTAACTTATTGTTGTTTTAATATTGTGTTTTTTGGGGAAAAGGGCGTGTAATTTTGTGAATATAATGGACTATCACAAAATTACACTAAAGCTGGTTTTTAGTGATTTTTAGATAAATTACTCTTCATCCAACAGATCGCTATGTGCTATCCATAAATATTGTAACATGGATAGTAAAGTTAAAATTGTTGCTAGAAAAAGAGCTGCAAGACCTGCATAAATAACAATATCACAAGGCCGCCAGAGTAACCAAGTCAAGGCTGTCATTTGTGCGATAGTTTTTATTTTGCCGATTGAAGATACCGCAACATTACCGCGTTTGCCTATTTCAGCCATCCATTCACGTAATGCTGATATGATGATTTCCCTTGAAACAATAATGATTGCAGGAATAGAGATCCACCACGATTGGTAGTATTGAGTAATCAAAACTAAAGCAATAGTGACCATAATTTTATCGGCGACAGGATCTAAAAAAGCACCAAATTTTGTTGTTTGACCTAAACGACGCGCAAGGTAACCATCTAACACATCAGTGACTGCTGCGATTAAAAAAATTAAGGCAGAAAAAAAACCTGACCACTCATGCGGAAATAGATAAAAAGCCATCACAAAAAAAGGAATTAATATAACTCGGAATAAGGTTAAAACTGTAGGGAAATTAATTTTCATGTGACATAAGCTCTTTTTTGTTTGATTAATCAAATAATTAGTAACAATTAAAAAAACAGTGTTTTTATTATGATTATGTTGCCTGAAAAATTTTAATTTTTCAATGTGTTATTGTTGCAAATTGAGATAAATTTTTTCAGCTAAAGATTTAGATATCCCTTGCACTTGTGCAATTTCATCTATACTGGCGTTTTTTAATTCCCGTAAACCACCAAAATGTTTAAGTAATGCTTGTCGGCGCTTTCCGCCCACGCCCTCAATATGCTCTAAAGCACTGTCAGTGAGCTGTTTTACCCCTTTTTTGCGTTGACCAACAATGGCATGATCATGTGATGCATTACGTATTTGTTGAATTAATAATAGTGCAGGGGAATGGTCATCTAAATAGTGTCCTATTCCATGCGCTTCAAAAAAGAGTGTTTCTAATCCTTCTTTACGTTCAGCCCCTTTGGCTACACCAATCAAAATAGGGTGATGTTTATCCCAATTTACATCGAGTTGTTCAAAAACTTGTAGAGCTTGGTTAAGTTGACCTTTACCACCATCGATAAAAATAATATCGGGTATCTTTTCTTCAGGTAGATCTTTTTTGCTGTAACGACGTGTTAACACTTGTTGCATTGCTGCATAATCATCGCCCGGTGTGATGCCGGTGATATTATAACGGCGAAATTCTGATTTAACTGGACCTTTGTCATCAAAAACTACACAAGATGCAATAGTGTTTTTTCCCATAAAGTGACTGATATCAAAACATTCCATGCGATTAATTTTTTTAATTCCCAAAAACGTTTGTAAGGCATCATAACGTTGTTTAATTGTGGAATTTTCTAGCAGTTTATTTTTAACTTCTGTTTGTGCATTAATCGTTGCAATATTCAAAAGCTTTAAATTGTCTCCTTTGGGCTCATCGATCAGTTTAACTTGATGTTCAGCAATAAGTGACAGCGTCTCTTCCATTGGCTGTTTATCGGATAATGAAAAATTGAGTAAAATCTTTTTAGGTATATTACGATTTTGGTTTCCTTGTAAATAAAATTGACCTAAAAATGTTTCAATAACTTCTTCTAATTCGGTATTTGATGGAACTTTAGGGAAGTAGGAGCGATGTCCAAAGGTTTGTCCATTACGAATAAATAATACATAGATACATGCTAAACCGAGTTCATAATGGAATCCAATTACATCAAGATTATCATTATTATTGTAAATGGCCTGTTTTTCATTAATGTGTTTGATAGCTTGTAACTGGTCACGTAATACCGCTGCTTTTTCAAAATTTAATTCGCGGCTTGCTGTTTGCATATCTTCAGTTATTTTTTGTAAAATTTGTTCAGATTGTCCCGATAAAAATAATCTTACATAATTAACCTGTTCGTTATAATCTTCATCACTGACTAACCCTGGTACACAAGGCCCTAAGCATCTTTTTATTTGGTACTGTAAGCAAGGGCGAGTACGGTTACGATAAGTCGAGTTTAAACATTGTCTTATCGGAAACGTTTTTTGCAATAGTGCAAGAATTTGTTTAACCGCATAGCCACTTGGGTAAGGACCAAAAAATTCATCTTTTTTGCGATTAACTGTCCCTCGATAAAGTGATAATTGGGGATGACGTTCTTTACTTAATTTGATGAAGGGATAACTTTTATCATCTTTTAATAGTACATTATAACGAGGTTGATGCTTTTTAATATAAGTCTGTTCGAGTAATAAAGCTTCTGTTTCGGTATTAGTAATAGTAAATTCAACTCGATGAATGTGACTTACCAGTCTATCGGTCTTTAACGTTTTTTTACTATTATTAAAATAGCTTTTTAATCGATTATTGAGATCTTTGGCCTTTCCTACATAAATAATCGTGTCTTTATCATTGAACATCTGATAAATACCCGGTTTATGGGGAACAGTTTTTAAAAAAGATGTCGAATCAAATTGGCTCATATTTATTAGTTTTCGAATGTGAGGGCTTTTTTCTCTATAACTCTCATAATGGTGCTTAATAAACCATTTATCAAGAGATAAATTAAGCCTGCAACAATAAAAATTGAAAAGTCGTAGTAATCACCATTTAATTCATTACTGTATCCCATAATGTCCATTACTGGTATCATAGACGCTAGAGCAGTGCCTTTAACTACAAAAACCACTTCGTTGGAATAGGTTGATAATGATCGTTTTAATGCATAAGGCATAACAACTTTCAACGTCTGCCATTTGTTCATACCTAAAGCTTTACAAGCCTGCCACTGCCCTTGTGGCACTGCTTTTAGAGCCCCATAAAAAATCTGAGTAGTATAAGCTGCACTATTAAGTGTCAGAGCTAAGTAAGCACAAAACCAAGGAGAGGAGATAAGATCATAAAATGCTGGTACATGACTTAACGTTTGACCAAATTGTGATGGTCCATAATAAATTAGAAATAATTGGACTAGCAGTGGAGAACCCGTAAATATAATAATATAGGTTCGAATTGCCTTAGTTAATACTTTCGAATTGAATGATAATAAGCAAGAAAAGATTATTGCTAATAAACCAGCAGATAAGATCCCTAAAATACCCAAACTTAGTGTATTAGGTAACCCCTGTAAAATGATTTTAAGATAGTAAATAAAATTATCAAACATAAATTGACCTTACTGGTTATTAGCAGAATTAGATTGTTCAAAATAGGTTGAGCGTTTTTCGATTCGCCCGATAACTTTTTGGCTTAAAATCGAAATAACCAAGTAAATAATCATAGCAATAAAATACCAGAGAAAGGGTTGATTTGTTCGAGCTATAATTGTTTTCGTTTGCATCATTAAATCATCAATAGCAATGGCTGACACTAGTGCTGTATCTTTTAGTAAAATTAACCATTGATTACTTAATCCAGGTAGAGCATGGCGCCACATTTGAGGCAAAATAATACGGAAAAAAGTACGTGATTTACTTAATCCCAGCACCTGTGCTGCCTGTTTTTGTCCACTTGAAATCGCTTTGAATGCCCCTCGTAATGTTTGTGATGCATAAACAGCATAAAGTAATGATAAGGCAATCACACCACATAAAAAAGGATCGGGTTTTGTATTTTCGATATTCATTTGTAGTGTGAATGATGTAAAACCTAATGATATAGAAAAACCATCATCTAATGCCATTAACAGCAAAGGTAATCCTGTATAAATTGCTACCACTATCAAAAGTTCTGGTAGAGCACGTATGGTTAAGTTAAACAGTGACATTAACCATGCAACGGGTTTAAAAGGAACGGATTCTAAAATTGTAAAAATAAACGCAAAAAACATGCCTACAATTAGCGATATAAACGCTAATGACAAGGTAATAGATGTCGCTTTAGTAAGCGGCAAAATATAACCATCCATTGATGATAAGATCCAGTTCATCCCGTTTGCAAGAAAGTCTGACATAAAAAAACCGTTGTTAAATTAAAAAAATAAACTCGCCGCAAAATATGCGGCGAGGTCATCATAAAGTCTAAATTAAAGTTTAATGATTATTTATTAAACCATTTTTTGTAAATTTCGTCTAATTGACCATTTGCTTTCAGTTTATCAATAGCTTGGTTAAATTGATCACGTAATTTATCGTTACCTTTACGTAATGCTATACCTAAACCTTCACCAAAAAATTCATGATCAGTAATTTTATCACCTAATGCGACAATTTCACTATCTTTACCTAGCCAGTCACCAGCAACAAATGAACTTGCAACAATCGCATCAATGCGTTTGGCTTTTAAATCTAAAAAAGCAAATTGATAACTGTCATAACTTACGGCTTTAACATCAGGATATTTTTCATTCAAATATTTTGAATAAGTTGTCCCTTTTTGTATACCAATTCGTTTGCCTTTTAGTTGATCTAAACTGGTTAATGAATCTTTTAGCGTAATAAATTGAATAGAACTATCATCATAATATATTTTAGTAAAATCCACTTGTTTTTGGCGTTCTGGTGTCACATCAATACCTGCAATTGCAGCATCAATACGGCGAGTTTTTAAACTAGGAATTAATCCATCGAATGATTGATTAACAATATTACATGATGCTTTAATTTCATCACAAATTTTATTAATCACATCAATATCAAATCCAACAATTTCATTTTTTTCGTTGGTAAACTCAAAAGGCGCATAAGTCGCTTCTGTACCAATGGTTAAGGTTTCTGCAGCTTGAGCAGCAAAAGCTGATCCTGCAAGCAAAATGGCTAGTAACGTTTTTTTCATATATCCACCCAATTTTATATTAATTAATGTGATAAATAAGATTTAAATTCTTCGGTTTTTGGATGAGCAAAACATTCTAGTTGTCCTTGCTCAATAATTTTACCGTGTTCCATATAAATCACTTGTGAAGCCACTTTTCGAGCAAAATCAACTTCATGCGTGACAATAATTTGTGTGATCCCTGTTTGGGATAATTCATTAATAATCTCGGCTATTTGCGATGTAATTGCCGGATCTAAAGCCGCAGTTGGTTCATCAAATAATAAAATTTGTGGTTCCATCATCAATGCTCTAGCGATAGCAACACGTTGTTGTTGACCGCCAGATAGATGAAGTGGGTAGCGATGTGCCATTTCATCGATTTGTAACCGAGCTAAAATCGACATAGCTTTGTCACTGGCTTCTTGTTTAGAAAGCTTTAAAACTTGACAAGGCGCCTCAATTAAATTTTCTAGTACTGTTAAATGTGGCCACAAATTGTAGTTTTGAAAAACCATACCAACATTTTTACGTAATTGTCGTATTGTTGATTCACTAATTTTAGTTGAGAAATCAAAATGAGAATCAGCAATTGTCATTTTACCTGATGTTGGAATTTCAAGTAAATTAAATACTTTTAATAAAGAGCTTTTTCCTGCACCACTTTGTCCTAACAAAACAATGGTTTCGCCAAGGGGATAACATAAAGAAACATCATTTAAAGCTTGGTGGGTACCATAAAAACAGTTTATATGGTCTAATTCAATATTCATTATTCGTTTTCTTAAATTCAAATTGACTAAATATTACTTTTTTTTGCATAAAAATGCAATCACAAAAATGAGACAAAAAATTGATTATTGGTTTTGTTCGACATTTTTCATTTTTTTAAGATGCTGATCATCAAAGTTAACGATCAGGGGCAATAATAGGAATGACTGGTCCTAAATATTTTGGTTTTTGATTAAGAATATAAAGATCGACAAAAGCACTGACACGAGCAAACATTTCACGAATTCTTACTAATTTCATATTGTCAGGAGAGGGGACTGCAAAACATTGTGCTTGAATGCCTTGTGCTAATGCAATAAAGATTGCTCGCTCACAATGAAACTCTTGAGTAATAATCGTAAAATCATTGGCATCAAAGACTTTATTTGCTCGAACAACCGAATCAAATGTCCTAAAGCCTGCATAATCAAGAACAATAGATTCTTTTGGAATACCAGCTTTAATCAGATCTTTTTGCATTGTAATTGGTTCATTATAACTGAGTAATGCATTGTCACCACTAAGCAGAAGGTAATCCACTTTACCTTGCCAATAAAGGTTTATGGCACCATCTATGCGATTTCGATAAAATCCATTTATGCCGCCGCCTCGTACATATTTAGATGTACCTAGAACGACACCAATAGCTCGATGCGGTAGTTGATTTTCGTCTTGATAAATATAAGGCGCAGTTTTATAACTGATCCAGTAATCAAGACCAAGAATCAACGTTATTATAATAAAGCAAAATCCGATAAAATAAGCCAATAGCTTTTTTAAGTTCATGCTATAACCAATCAAAAATAAAAACCATTATTGGGAATAAAAAAGGTGCTGTCAATGATGTCATAATACCACATAGTACCAAAGATAAAGAACTGTATGCACCTTCGTTATAATCAACTTCGATACAACGAGCAGTACCAACAGCATGTGAAACCGCACCAATTGCAAGACCTCTTGCTGAAGCAGATTTAATTTTTACCATATTTAATAATTGATGACCAAAGATTCCGCCTAAGGTGCCAACTAAAATAACACAAAGTGCAGCAATTGAAGGGACGCCTCCTTGATTGGATGCGATAGTTACAGCAATAGCTGTGGTTACTGATTTCGGTAAAACTGATGCCGCAATTTCATGACTTCCCCCCAACCAAAATACGATGCATACCCCCGTTATCATTGAGGCGATTGATGCAGTGAAGGTGATTAGCATTATTGATTTCCAGCGTGCTTTGATTTGTGGTATCAATTCGTATAAAGGATAAGCCAATGCGACCACTGAATAAGGTAGTAAGTCATTAATTATTTGTACGTTATTTACATATTGAATATAGCTAGTTTTTGTAATGAGTAAAATAGGAATTAAAACAATGACAGAAACCACCAATGGATTAAATAATGGCGATTTAATTTTTATTGAAATTCTGCGGATAATAAGAAATACACAAAGCGTTAAAGGTAACATCCATATCATGATTGCTTATCCCCATTATTTTCTGATACTGTTTTGGCGGCTTTTATTGTTGATTTATTATGTAAATGTTCTGTCAAAAAGGCCGTTAATAATAAGACAATAATTGAGCCACCCACGCTACCAAAAATGATTGGGAGCCAGTTGTCTAATAATAACGAGTAATTATCCATAATCCCCATTGCAGCCGGGATGAATAGCAGGGTCATGTAACGCATGAATAAATTACAACTGTTTTTAATCCAACAAGTTGGAATTAATTGAAAAGCTAATAAGAAAAACAGAATTAGTAGTCCAATAATACTGCCCGGAATCATAATTGGTAATATCAGTGAGATGATATTACCTACCCATAAACAAGCGGTTAATACGAGTAATCCTCGACCATAACTAAATAACGTGTAGTATAAAGAGTATATACGGTGTTTGATTGTGGCATGCTTTGCTAAAAAATGTTTCATAACGTTAATACTAATTAATTTTTCTTTGATAATGATGATCACTTCAAAGTTTAGAAATGATATGAATATTTCTTTATATGATACGCCGCTCAAATTTAATTATCCAACTAAATAATGGCAATAATGATAAAGTTGTTTAATTAAATTCAGTTTTTCAGGTTGTTGTATATAGGTTTGAGCAAGTTGTTCTAATGTTAACAGATAATCTTGGACTTTGGTTATATTCAGTTTCTGTTGACAATAATCCTGCCAGATTATACGCTCTTGTTCGGTTAGTATTTGAGGATAATTTCTTGCTTTGTAACGAAAGAATAATGTCTTTAATCGTTCATCATCAAAATTCATTGATAAATTTTCAAGTGATTGAATTGGTGTCGTACGAATAGTTTCACACCGTAATTTATCTTGGTTGTTTAAAAATCCTGCATAAATTTGAGCATCAACATCGCTATTAGCGGAGTAATCATCAGTTGAGTTAAATAGCTCTCTCATCTTGTTTTGTAAAGCGTGTTGATGTTTAAATAACTGTTGCTGTTTGATTAAACATTGCGCTACATTAATATTTAACCTTTGTGCATTTTCAGGTAATAAGGTTTTTAATGGTGCAACGATAGGGCATTTGTTTATATGAATCAGTTTTAATGGGATCCGCGATTCATTTAATGCTAAATCTTCGTTTTTGGTGTACAGTTTTTGCCGTATTTGTTCAATTGGTAAATTAATGATTGAATCGATATCACCAGTAAGATCACAGACAATAACCGCATTATTTTGCGTTGGATGCCAAGCTATTGGACTCACGATGGTTATATTGCCTCGATAACTACCTAACATGCCCGATACATGTATTATTGGTGTCATGTTAATGATGTCTATAAGTTGCGCAACGTTATTTTTATGGCGAAGTTTAAAAAAATAATCAAATAATTTAGGCTGCTTTTGTTTAATTAATTTACCGATAGCGATAGTCGCATAAACATCTGACATCGCATCATGCGCGTGTTCATGTTCAATATTGTTGGCTTTTGTTAAGTGCTCTAAACGAAAACTTGGGAAACCCGCATCATTAATAGGCCAATTGATACCATCAGGTCTTAAGGCGTAACAAGCACGCACAACATCAAGAAGATCCCACCTAGAATTGCCATTTTGCCAACTATAGGCATAAGGGTCATAAAAATTTCGATATAAAATATTGCGAGTCACTTCATCATCAAAACGAAGATTGTTATAACCTAAGATGCAGGTATTGGCTTGGCTGAATGCTTGATGAATTAATTTGGTAAACTCTGCTTCACACAGACCTTTCGAATTTGCTTTTTGTGGTGTAATTCCTGTGATTAATACTGCTTCTGGATTTGGTAAATAGTCTTGAGCAATTTGACAATAGATGACTAAAGGTTCCTCAATGATATTAAAATCATTATCTGTTCTAATTCCAGCAAATTGCGCTGGCCTATCCAAAGCAGGATTGATACCAAAAGTTTCATAATCATGAAAGTAAAAAGTAGGGAATTCGGTGTTGTTTTTCATTTTTATCGTTTTTGCTGCCTTATAGCCGTCAACCAAGTTGCATGATTTTAAAGTTGATCATTGATATTCAAAATGACAGCTTAATGGCTAAAAAGTAATGTTACTAGTTAATTAGCTGATTATAACAGAATCTAAGTATTTTCTTGGGGATTATTTCATCGAGAATTATATTTTTTGTGACATTGTAACAAATGGTAAGTGTTTCGGGCTTAAATAAACCAATTATGACATAGCGAAAAAAGTAGGTAAAAATGCATTACCCACTTTTATTAAACTAATATTATTAATTGATTTTGTTTTCTTCAAGAAATGTGGATAATTGGTCTTTCCATAAATCCGCTTTCATGGTTGTACTATGTCCACTAGTTTTATCACTGGCAGGGATTAAAAAATATTTAACATTAGGAATTTTTTTTAATGCGTTTTCCATCACGCCAGTTTTTGCAGGGTTTCTTTCATCATCAGCTGAATTGATCACTAATAGATGGGCTTTAATTTTTGTTAAATCGTTCGATGGATCGAAATTTCTTGCTGCATCCCATTGGTATAGAAAATCATTAGTATCCATTGTCACATGTTCATTAAGTTTTTTTGTCAAAATCTGTTCAGTTATTTCGGTATTATATGCTTGGTTTTGCCAGGCGATATCCCCCCCATCGGTTGCAATATTGTAGTAATTATAAACAGTTTGGAACTTTGTCGGCTGTTTATCATAAAAGCCATTATGCCAATCAGGATCGTTTTTAATTGCATTAATGACCATTTTTCGCATTATCCAATTTCGACTAGACATTGCTGCTGGTGTGGATGCTAATGGTACTGCTGCAGTCATAAAATCAGGGTACAGGGTAACCCATTTCCAAGTTTCCATGCCACCCATTGAATTACCAATTATTAGTGTAAGATGTTTTATTCCTAAACCGTTTTTTACAAGTTGATACTGTGCATTTACCATATCGGTATAATCATAATGTGGAAAATCACTTTTTAGACCATCCGAAGGTTTCGATGATTTACCCGTACCAATAGCATCAGGAAGAATAATATAATATTTTTCAGCATCTAATGGCATACCTTTGTCAAAAAGGGCATGACCAAAACTTTTATTTAACATTGCATTTCCACTTCCCGTTGTACCATGTAAGATTAGCACTGGTTTTCCATTTGGGTTACCAAGAGTTGTATAATGTATTCGTAAATTTTCGACCGTGTTTCCATCATTAAATTTGAAATTAGGTATGTTGTAGTCAGCCTCAAGCTGATTATTAAATTCGAGACAAAAGCTAGAAAATGACGTTGTAACAATCGCAATACTTATCATCAATTTTTTCATCAAAGACATAAAGGTTCCTCCTGTAATATTTTTCCGTTTTGCTGATAAATTGTTTAACAAAGATTAAGGTTCATGGGGAGTGAACACTCGTCATATCTCTGATAATTATTTCATCACCCTTTAAATATAACGCTATATAGGAGATAATGCTATGTCTAATTTAAGCTTCTAACAGTCTAATAAATAGAGGAAAAATAAACAGAACCCCATTTTTAAGAAATTTATTATGGCCCAAAACATATAATTAGTTGTTTATTTAATGCTAGCTAAATAACAGTAAATAATTTATTGTTAGTTATTGAAAATAGAATGTCGTATTTGAAACGTTTATTTGCTCAATTTTGTTTAAAATTGAGCAAATTGACTTAATTCTGAGGTGCGGTTTGGATAATATCTGCAAGTTTTTCGAGTGTTATCCTTAAAAATTTAGGCATGGCTTCTATTTCAATCGAGTCCATAAGATTTTTGACATATAAACCTAGTTCAGTATCGCCTTCAACAATTAATCGACGTTGAAAGAATAATGTATCGGGATCTTGTCGTCGAGTTGCTATCATAATTAGATCGTTTGCATTACCTATAAAACTAACATCAGCAATCTCTTCACGACTAACAACTAATTTATTCTCAATCAGACTTACAAACCAGACTAGTTGTAAATCGGTCACTTCGATTTTGAGCCAACGATTTTCTAAAAAATCAAGATCTCCATCCTCAAGTGAATGCTTAAATTGTAATTGTAACAATTGTTCGATAACTTGTTTTTTTAAATTGAAAGGAATACAACGCAACGTTACCCCCAACATTTGAGGGGCTTTGTCGACAAATGTTGAGTGTATTTTTCCTAATAAGTGATGATTGCTTATCATTTATACATCCCCAGAAATCATTTTTTCATAAATATCTAAATCTGTATTTAAATGCTCGAAAACTTCTTCACTCACTTCATTACGAATTTTCATTTGTAATAACGACGTACGCTCTGCACCAATAGCAACTAAACGCATGCGCCTTTCAAGATTTTCGGCTTCAAGTGCTTTTTGTTCTAAGTCCTTCAGCCCCGTTCTACGTCTTAACGAACCGATAACACGAGAACCGACTTCATTAACAATTTCTTGATCCATGCTGTTTTCGGTTGTTTCTTGTAATAAGTTATTTTGCATTTTTTCTAAACTGACAATGGCTTCTTCGGCCATATGACCTTTTACAGTAAGAATTTCATTATCTTGTTCGGAATTATCTAAAATGACGCTACCTCTTAATAATATCGGTAATATAATCACAGCGGCAATTAATGAAATAAGGATAATGCCTGTTGCTATAAAGACAAGTTGATATCGACCGCCGATTGTCATTGGAATAGAGAGAACACCGGCAAGGGTTATTGCGCCGCGTACACCTGCAAAAGTTGAAATTAACAAATCTCGGGTTGAATAAGATCGAAATGCAAGAGGGCGTTTGGTACCAAATGGCATTGTTGGCATATGTTTCATTGCCCAAAGCCAAGCGAATCTTGTTCCCATTAAAGCAATGAAGACAAACAGCACAATTAAACATAATTGCCAGACTTCAATGGATGCATCGGTTTGATTCTCAGCAAAAGTATTCGTTAAAATACTTGGTAATTGAATTCCTAATAAAATAAATACAAAACCATTGAACACAAAAGTTAACATTGACCAAGTACTATCTGATTGTAAACGCGCTGTTAAAGGTGCATTTCTCATCATGCCAGATTGATTAACTGTCATGCCGGCGCTAACTGCAGCTAAAATACCTGAACAGTGGCATTCTTCGGCAATAATATAAGCAGCAAAAGGAAGTAAGAATAACAGCACAATTTGGATTGCCGGATCATTATGGGTAAGTTTATTTATTTTTCTTAAAATGCGTGCATATAACCAGGTAAATAAAACACCAATAGCTAATCCACCAATGGCAACAACAAAGAATGTCACGCTAATTTGTAATAAATCGAACTGTATCGCGCCTGCGGCGATGGCTATTGCAAAGTTTAATGATACTAAGCCAGATGCATCGTTCATTAAAGCTTCACCTTCAATTATTTCCATTTTTTCTTTTTCGATTCGACCCTTACCGACAATGCCACTTAACGCAACCGCATCGGTTGGTGATAATACGGCAGCCAAAGCCAAACCTGCGGCTAATTGCACATTTGGTAAAATCCAATGTAACAAATAACCCAATGCAATGATGGATATCACCACTAATACTAAGGCCAATCCAACAATTTCTCTGAAATTATAGACGAAATCTTTAACTGATGTTTTTCGACCATCAGCAAAAAGTAAAGGAGGTATAAATAAAACAAGAAATAGTTCTGGATCGAACTTCACATAAACACCAAACGCTGCCAATATACATCCCAACAATATTTGCATAAGTGGTAGTGGAATTTGTATTGGTAACATTTTAACAACGACACCAGAAAGTGATACAATTAATACTATAAGTAAAATTATTGAAAAAAGTTCCATAGCTTGTCTTTTATTTATCCTATAATCCTGTAGTTTTTAGCAATTGATTATATCGGATTTTCAGCTAGATTTCAGGTGAAAATTTCATAAAATTACTTAAATTTTGGTCAGATACCCTTGTGGATAAAAAATTGCGACGCAATTAAAAGGCTTTTTTAATGGAAAATTGGCAAAGAGCATTTATACTTCATACCAGAACTTACAGTGAAAGTAGTCTATTAGCTGATTTATTTGTTGAAAATAAAGGTAAAATAACTATTTTAGCTAAAGGTGCCAGACGTAAAAAATCCGCGTTAAAGGGCATTTTACAACCCTTTACTCCATTAATTGTTCAATATTCTGGTCAAGGTGAAATAAAAACATTACGCCAGGTTGAAGCGGTATCTTTGACACTACCTTTGGTTTCAATTCATTTATATAGCGCTTTTTATTTAAACGAGTTACTCCATCGAGTGTTAGTTGCCGAAACAGAAATGCCTACACTTTTTGATGACTATTTACAAAGCTTACAGCAACTCGCACAGCAAGTTTCTGCTGAAAATGTGTTACGTAGTTTTGAGCTATCTTTATTAGAAAACTTAGGTTATCACGTTGATTTTTTTCATTGCAGTGCAACCGGTGATGATATTGTTGAAACAATGCATTATCAATATCAATCAGAAAAAGGGTTTATTAGTAGTTTACTGCAAAATAGTACTAGTTTTAGTGGTGAACACGTTTTAGCTTTTGGCAAACGTCAGTTTAATAATGAAGATACACTTAAAGCGGCTAAACGTTTTACCAGAATTGCATTGAAACCTTATATAGGTGCAAAACCATTTAAAAGTAGAGAATTATTTTTAAAAATATAACGTCGTAACGTTATTAAAGATAAATATTTTAAAATATAGGTATAATTTTCTTATCAAAATGATTAACTTTATTTAGTTAACCTATTAACTAAAATATCAAGTTGATTGGCGAATTTTTCGCGGTCCTTACTTGAAAAGGGAGCGGGTCCTTTAGTTTGTATTCCACTTGCTCGCATTGTTTCCATAAAATCTCTCATCACTAGCCGCTCTTTAATTGTTTCTAACGTATAAACTTCACCTCTAGGTGTAAGAACAAAAGCGCCTTTATTTAATACATCTGATGCTAAAGGTATATCAGATGTAATGACCAAATCATTTAATTCAACAAGTTCGACAATTTTGTTATCTGCTTTATCAAAACCATGTTCAACAAGTAATCGAGAAATAAAAGGTGAAGGCGGAATATTTAACCATTGATTAGCAACTAAATTAATTTTGATTGATTTACGAATAGCGATTCGATATAAAATTTCTTTAATTGGGTTAGGGCAAGCATCAGCATCAATCCAAATGTTCATAATAGCATTAACAAACCATTCAACTTAAACAACTATCAATCATAAATCGTTTAACCGTTTTAAGATGCAAATTTCGTTAAAAATTTCATGTTAATTATACGATTCAGTATAGTAAAAAATATTCATTATTAATATTCATAAGACCACTATTTCTATTTGAAATCCTTATGATAAGTGGTAGTATACGCGATCTATTATTTTAGATGCAATATTTACACACATGTGCGCTTTCGTGTGGCGCACCACTGTTATAAGGATTTATTATGCCAATTATTACTCTTCCTGACGGAAGTCAACGTCAGTTTGATAAACCGGTTACTGTTTTAGAAGTCGCTCAAAGTATTGGTGCAGGTCTTGCCAAAGCATGTATTGCAGGGCGTGTTAATGGACAGCGTAAAGATGCTTGTGACCTCATTGATCAAGATGCAACATTAGCAATCATTACCGCTAAAGATGAAGATGGACTTGAAATTATTCGCCATTCTTGTGCACATTTATTGGGTCACGCCATTAAACAATTATGGCCGGATACGAAAATGGCTATTGGGCCGACAATTGACAATGGTTTTTATTATGATGTTGATTTAGAACATTCTTTAACACAAGAAGATCTTGATGCGCTTGAAAAACGTATGCATGAATTGGCTAAAAAAGATTATGAAGTTATAAAGGAAGTCGTTAGTTGGGAAAGAGCTAGAGAAGTCTTTTGGGAACGTCATGAACCTTATAAAATCGCCATTTTAGATGAAAACATACCGAAAGATTCAACGCCAGCACTTTATCATCATGAAGAGTATATCGACATGTGTCGAGGTCCGCATGTACCAAATATGCGTTTTTGTCATCATTTTAAATTACAAAAAGTTGCGGGTGCTTATTGGCGAGGCAATAGTGATAATAAAATGTTACAACGTATTTATGGGACAGCTTGGGCTGACAAAAAGCAATTAGATAGTTATCTACAATTTTTAGAAGAAGCGGCCAAACGCGATCATCGTAAAATCGGTAAACAACTTGACCTTTATCATATGCAAGAAGAAGCCCCTGGCATGGTGTTTTGGCATAATGATGGCTGGATTATTTTCCGTGAGCTTGAAGTGTTTGTTCGTACCAAACTTAAAGAATATGACTACCAAGAAGTAAAAGGTCCATTTATGATGGATCGAGTGTTGTGGGAAAAAACGGGTCACTGGGGTAACTATAAAGAGTTAATGTTTGTGACTTCATCTGAAAATCGTGAATATTGTATTAAACCAATGAACTGTCCTGGGCATGTGCAAATTTTTAACCAAGGTTTGAAATCTTATCGTGATTTACCTTTGCGCATGGCAGAGTTTGGTAGTTGTCATCGTAATGAGCCTTCTGGTTCTTTGCATGGGTTGATGCGTGTACGTGGTTTTACCCAAGATGATGCGCATATTTTCTGTACTGAAAACCAAATTCGAGGTGAAGTAAACAGCTGTATTAAAATGGTTTATGACACTTACAGCACTTTTGGCTTTACTGATATTACGGTCAAATTATCAACACGTCCTGAAAAACGTATTGGTAAAGATGAAACTTGGGATTTAGCTGAAAAAGATTTAGCTGACTGCTTAACCGAAAATGGTATTGAATTTGAATATTTACCAGGTGAAGGGGCATTTTATGGTCCTAAAATCGAATTTACGTTACATGACTGTTTAGGTCGAGCATGGCAGTGTGGTACAGTTCAACTTGACTTTATGTTACCTGAACGTTTAGATGCAACTTATGTTGGCGAAGATAATGAACGCCACACACCGGTTATGATTCATAGGGCTATTTTAGGCTCTATGGAGCGTTTTATGGGTATCTTGACTGAAAACTGTGCAGGATTTTTCCCAACATGGCTTGCACCACTACAAGTTGCTGTCATCAATATTACCGATAATCAAGCTGAATATGCAAAACAATTAACCGAGCAACTACAAAAAGTTGGCATTAGAGCAAAAGCAGACTTGAGAAATGAGAAAATAGGGTTTAAAATCCGCGAGCATACTCTAAAACGTGTTCCTTATATGTTTGTCTGTGGAGACAAAGAAATGGAATCAGGAACAATTTCAGTTCGAACTCGTCAAGGTAAAGATCTTGGTAGCTTTGAAGTGAAACATGTTATAGAATTGTTGCTTAACGAAATTCATAGTCGTTCATTAGAACAGATGAATTAATGATAAATTAATTTGGAGGAATGAGATATTAAAGTCAGTAAACGAATTCAGTCAACACGCGCGCATAAAATCAATGATGAAATTACTGCTCGCGAGGTGAGGTTAACCGGCGTCGATGGTGAACAGCTCGGTATAGTTAGCTTAGATGAAGCTTTAAAGCAAGCCGAAGAAGCAACTCTAGATTTAGTTGAAATAAGCCCTAATGCAGAGCCACCTGTTTGTCGAATTATGGATTATGGCAAGTTCCTCTATGAAAAGAGTAAAGCAACAAAAGAACAGAAGAAGAAGCAAAAGGTTGTTCAGGTTAAGGAAATTAAATTCCGACCTGGTACAGACGAAGGCGACTATCAGGTAAAACTCCGCAGCCTGATGCGCTTTCTAGAAGATGGCGATAAAGCTAAAGTAACGCTACGTTTTCGTGGTCGAGAAATGGCTCACCAACAGTTAGGCACTGAAATGCTTGATCGCATTAAAGAAGACTTAGCTGATTTGGCAATCATCGAATCTTATCCAACTAAGATCGAAGGTCGTCAAATGATTATGGTGCTTGCGCCGAAGAAGAAATAATGGTTCATCAAGTTAATTTTTAATTTTGTTAAACGTTACACCATTATTTTGTGTTATTAACAATGCGAAGTAGGAATTAATAAAATGCCTAAAATTAAAACTGTAAAAGGCGCAGCAAAGCGCTTTAAAAAAACAGCTTCTGGTGGCTTTAAGCATAAGCAAGCTAACAAAAGTCATATCTTAACTAAAAAATCAACTAAACGTAAACGTCATTTACGTGGTTTGACAACAGTGTCAAAAGGTGATTTAGGTTTAGTTGTAGCGTGTGTTCCATACGCTTAATTTTGGTTAACTATTTAGAGGATATGATTTATGGCTCGTGTTAAACGTGGTGTTATTGCTCGTGCACGTCACAAGAAAATTTTAAAACAAGCAAAAGGTTATTATGGAGCTCGTTCACGTGTTTATCGTGTTGCTTTCCAAGCAGTAATCAAAGCTGGACAATATGCTTATCGTGACCGTCGTCAACGTAAACGTCAATTCCGTCAATTATGGATTGTGCGTATCAATGCGGCAGCTCGTCAATGTGGTCTTTCTTATAGCCGTTTCATTAATGGTTTAAAGAAAGCATCAATTGAAATCGATCGTAAGATCCTTGCAGATATTGCTGTATTTGATAAAAATGCATTCGCTGCATTAGTTGAAAAAGCAAAAGCTGCATTATAATAACTTTATAAGAGCCGAGTTATCTCGGCTTTTATTATTTTAAATATAAATGATTTATTTCAAAAAAGTGGATTAATGATGAATTTAGTTATTTTTCGTTTGTTTTTTAGCTTCAATAGCAATATTGGTTCGTGAGGCAAGGAAAAAACGAAAAATAATTATAAAGCCTCAAAAGAGGCTTTTTTTATATAATGAACAATAAGCAGGAGAACTGTATGTCTCAATTAGTTGAACTGGTGAATAATGCCAAATCCGCTATTGAAGGTGCTAATGACATTAATGCGATCGAACAGATACGTGTAGAATATTTTGGTAAAAAAGGTTACTTTACCATGCAAATGGCTTCTTTACGTGATGTTCCTGCCGATGAACGTCCCGCGGTCGGTCAAAAAATCAATGATGCTAAGCAAATAGTCGTTGAATTATTAAATCAAAAACGTCAACTTTTAGAGCGCCAGGCTCTTGATGCAAAATTAGCCAATGAAACCATCGATATCTCATTACCGGGTAAAACGCTTGAATTAGGGGGATTACATCCCGTCACCAAAACAATAAATCGTTTAGTTGAATTTTTTGGTGAACTGGGCTTTGTTGTTGAAACAGGCCCCGAAATTGAAGATGATTATCATAACTTTGATGCACTTAATATCCCTTCTCATCATCCTGCTCGAGCAGATCATGATACCTTTTGGTTTGATGCAAATCGTTTATTAAGAACACAAACATCCACTGTTCAAATTAGAACAATGGAAACACAAAAACCACCTATTCGAATCATTGCTCCAGGTCGAACTTATCGCAATGACTATGATCAAACTCACACGCCAATGTTCCACCAAATGGAAGGTTTATTGATTGATAAAGATATTAGCTTTACTCATTTGAAAGGGTTATTGCATGATTTTCTTCACTGCTTTTTTGAAGATGATATGGAAATTCGTTTTCGACCTGGCTACTTTCCATTTACTGAACCTTCAGCCGAAGTTGATATCAAAGCGAAAAACGGTAAATGGCTTGAAGTTCTAGGTTGTGGTATGGTCCACCCAAATGTGTTGCGTAATGTCGGTATCGATCCTGATGTCTATAATGGGTTTGCTTTTGGTATGGGAATCGAAAGATTAACCATGTTACGTTACGGTGTCACCGATTTACGCTCATTTTTTGAAAATGATTTACGTTTCTTAAAGCAATTTAATTAATTCTGGAGATCAAAACATGAAATTTAGTGAAAGTTGGCTACGTGAATGGATCAATCCAGAAATAAGTAGCGATACACTAGCCGATCAATTAACTATGGCTGGATTAGAAGTTGATGATATCGAAAAAGTTGCTGGTGATTTTACAGGTGTCGTTGTTGGAAAAGTGGTAGAATGCAAACAGCATCCTAATGCCGATAAACTACGCGTGACAAAAGTCGATATTGGTAAATCTGAATTATTAGACATTGTCTGCGGCGCACCTAATTGCCGTCAAGGTTTAATGGTTGCTTGTGCAACTGTTGGGGCTGTTTTACCAGGAGATTTCAAAATCAAATCAGCAAAACTCCGAGGTGAACCTTCAGAAGGAATGCTGTGCTCTTATGCTGAATTAGGTATTGCTGATGATCATAATGGTATTATTGAGTTACCTGAAGATGCTCCTTTAGGACAAGATATTCGAGAATATTTAAATCTTAACGATGTTATGATTGATATTAGTGTTACACCTAATCGAGCTGATTGTTTTGGTATTGTTGGTGTTGCTCGTGATATTTCAGCGGTTAACAATATACCAATGAAGGAGCTTAAAGTAGCAAACGTACCAGTGTCAATTTCCGATACCGTCTCAATTCAAATAGATGTTCCAAAGGCAGCCCCTCGCTACCTAGGAAGAGTAATCAAAAACATCAATATCGAAGCAGCTACGCCATTATGGATGAAAGAAAAGTTGCGTCGTGGTGGAATTCGTTCAGTTGATGCCATTGTAGATATTACGAATTATGTATTACTCGAACTTGGTCATCCAATGCATGCGTTTGATTTAGCTCAAATCGAAAAAGGGATTGTTGTTCGTTATGCACATCAAGATGAAAAACTCACATTATTAAATGGTAATGAAGTCAAATTAAATGATAATACGCTTGTCATTGCTGATCAGCAAAAAGTACTCGCGATGGCCGGTATTATGGGCGGTGAAAAATCAAGTGTTACAACGTCAACCAAAGATATTTTTCTAGAATCAGCATTCTTTGCTCCATTAGCTATTACCGGTAAAGCACGTGAATATGGTTTGCATACTGAGGCTTCTCATCGTTATGAACGCGGAGTCGATCCTGCTTTACAAAATGTTGCAATGGAAAGAGCAACTCAATTAATTATTGAAATTTGTGGTGGTGAGGTAGGTCCTGTTGTTAATATTACCAACGAAGAACACTTGCCAAAACAAGCGACCATTCAATTACATCGTTCAAAAATAGATCGCATTATCGGTTATAAAATTGAAACGCAAAAAATAATTGATATTCTTGAACGATTAGGATGTAACGTCTCATTCAAAAATGAGATTTGGACCGTTGAAGCACCGAGTTGGCGATTTGACTTACAAATAGAAGAAGATTTAGTTGAAGAAGTAGCCCGTATTTATGGCTATAACAATATTCCTAATGCGAATATGAAAATTGAATTAGTTATGAAACCGAAGCCAGAAAGCCACATAGCGTTAAAACGAATTAAAGATTTATTGGTTGATCGTGGTTATCAAGAAGCCGTTACATATAGCTTTGTTGATCCAAAAATTCAAAGTCTTCTTCATTCTGAGCAAACTGCAATAACGCTGCCAAACCCAATTTCAAGTGAAATGTCTGTAATGCGCTTATCGCTTTGGTCTGGATTATTAGATGCAGTGTTGTACAATCAAAACCGTCAACAATCACGTATTCGTCTTTTTGAAACTGGTTTACGTTTTGTTCCAGATCAAAGTTGTGAATTTGGCGTTCGTCAAGAACTCATGTTATCAGGCGTTGTCACCGGTAACTTATATGAAGAACATTGGGCATTGCCTAAACGAAATATCGATTTTTATGACTTAAAAGGGGATATAGAATCTATTTTGGCACTATTAGGCTGTAGCGAAACTGTTGAATTTAAAAAAGCAGACATCAATGCATTACACCCAGGGCAAAGTGCGGCCATATATTTGAACAATGAAATTATTGGCTATTTTGGCGTATTGCATCCAGAAATCGAAAAAAAATTATCTTTAAATAGTAAATCGCTTGTTTTTGAAATAAATTTAGCTAAAATTAGCGATAAGAAGGTACCTGTTGCTCAAGACCTATCGAAGTATCCGTCAAATAAACGAGATATAGCTATTGTCGTCTCAAATACAATTCCAGCAGCAGATATTATAGCTGAGTGTAAACGTGCTGGCGGAGAGCAACTTATTAAAGTCAATTTGTTTGATGTTTATCAAGGTGATAACATTAAACAAGATCAAAAAAGCCTTGCTATCAGTTTGATTTTACAAGACAAATCACGTACACTTGAAGAAGAAGATATAACAAACATTGTAAGCAAATGTATTACAGCCTTACAAATTCGTTTTAAAGCCCTATTAAGAGAATAATAACTATGACATTAACTAAAGCTGATATTGCAGATCGTCTTGCCGAAAAATTTAATATAGATCGCCAAGAAGCTAAAGTCCTTGTTGAACTTTTTTTTGAAGAGATTCGAGTGGCTTTAGAAAAAGGGGAACCAGTTAAATTATCCGGTTTTGGTAATTTTGCTATACGAGATAAAAATTCACGCCCAGGTCGTAATCCAAAAACAGGGGAAAGTGTAGACATTTCAGCTCGTCGAGTTGTCACATTTAGACCAGGGATAAAATTTAGAGAACGAATTGAAAAAAATTTAGTTATCAATCGCTAAATTAATTTCTTATATCCATTGATCACATAGCCTTTCTTCAGTTGAAAAGCGGAAAGGCTATTTTCTTTTTTAATAAAGTAGTTGTTTTATTTTTCCAAATAAAGCATAATAACGCCTCTTCTATGGAGGCTCTATGGGTCCTCTTGCAACGTTTTTTTGCTCATCAGGTCAGGTCCGGAAGGAAGCAGCCAAAGTAAAAAGTATGTGTGTGGGATGCGGCTGATAGGGTCTCCTCCATAAAATTTCAATTTACAGTAATCATAAATAAATCCTCAATTACCTCACTCAATAACTGATTAATCTATCATCAAATAATCTTTATTTTTTAATTTGAACATATACATGGTTGTGACGAGAATAGTTTTTTGAGATCATATGATTAATCTAATTATCCAATAATTGGAAATGCCAATAAAAGATTTTAATTTTATAAAACAAGAGAGAAATATTTATGATGCGAGTTGGACTATTTATTTTAACTAACTTAGCTGTGATGTTTGTATTTGGTATTATTTTAAGCATACTGGGTGTTGATTCTCATAGCACATTAGGCTTACTTATTTTTGCTGCTATTTTTGGTTTTGGCGGCGCTTTCATTTCGCTATTTATGTCTAAAAGCATGGCGTTACGATCTGTAAATGGTCAGATTATTACACAACCACGCAATCAACAAGAACAATGGTTACTTGATGTTGTCGGTAGACAAGCAAGAGCTCTTAACCTTAAAATGCCAGAAGTCGCTATTTATCAGGCTACAGATATGAATGCTTTTGCTACAGGAGCAACAAAAAATAGTTCACTCATTGCAGTTAGCTCTGGTTTATTAAATAACATGACTCAAGATGAAGCTGAAGCTGTACTGGGGCATGAAATGAGTCACATAGCTAATGGTGATATGGTTACCATGACTTTACTTCAAGGTGTACTAAATACCTTTGTCATTTTTATTGCTAGAATCTTAGCTTCTGTTGCATCTCAAGCCATGTCCGATAGAGAAAGGGATAGCTCACCACTTGTCTATTATATTGTTGTTATGGTTTTTGAAACCATTTTTGGTATTCTTGCTAGTTTAATTGCAATGTGGTTTTCTCGCTATCGAGAATTTCATGCTGATGCAGGCTCAGCCAAATTAGTCGGAGCAACAAAAATGATTGCAGCATTAGAAAAATTAAAAATAAGTTATGAACCCCAAGAAGAAGCTTCCATCATGGCTTTTTGCATAAATGGTGAAAAAAAGGTGAAATTTTCAGAATTATTTATGTCGCATCCACCATTAGAAAAACGGATCGATGCCTTACGAAATGGTTCATATAACCGTTAATTTTAAATCCATTATTTAATCTTATATTGTCTTGACAAGTGTTGTGATAATCACTATAACACTTGTCAATTCCATACCTGCTTAACCTGAGTTTGTGAGATAGTTAAATGTTGCATCATAAAGCGACCTACAATAAATTAGAATTACTTAGTCCAGCTAAAAATATTGAAATTGCCAAACAAGCTATTTTGCATGGTGCTGATGCAGTATATATAGGTGGACCGAGTTTTGGTGCTAGACATAATGCGGGTAATTCTGTTAGTGATATTGCTCAATTAGTTGAATTTGCTCATCACTATTATGCAAAAGTTTTTGTGACTCTCAATACCATATTACATGATAATGAACTTGAAGCTGCAAGACAGCTTATTTGGCAATTTTATGATGCAGGTGTCGATGCATTGATTGTACAAGATATGGGCATATTAAATATGGATATCCCACCGATTGATTTACATGCCAGCACTCAAATGGATATAAGAACACCTGAAAAAGCTAAATTTTTGTCTGAAGTTGGTTTTTCGCAAATTGTGCTTGCTCGAGAGCTTAATTTAATTGAAATTGCTAAAATTCATGAACAAATAGATGCAAAAATAGAATTTTTTATCCATGGTGCACTTTGTGTTGCATTTTCCGGTCAGTGTTATATTTCTCATGCTCAAACAGGGCGTAGTGCCAATCGTGGTGATTGTTCTCAAGCATGCCGATTACCTTTCACCTTAAAAGATGATAAAGGTCGAATTGTTGCTTACGAAAAACATCTTTTATCTATGAAAGATAATAATCAATCAAATAATTTGCGGGAATTAATCAGCGCAGGCGTGCGATCATTCAAAATAGAAGGGCGTTATAAAGATCTAAGTTATGTAAAAAATATTACTGCATTTTATCGCCAAAAATTAGATCAAATCTTATGTGAGTATCCTGATTTATCTCCAGAATCAAGCGGTAAAACGGAGTTCTTTTTTACGCCCGATCCGAATCGAACTTTCCATCGAGGTAGTACCGATTATTTTGTTCATGGCCGAAAACCGGATATAGGGGCTTTTGACTCACCAAAATTTATTGGCTTATCCATAGGTGAAATTACAAAAGTTACATCCAAAACGATAGAGGTTAAAACAGATAAATTGTTAACTAACGGTGATGGTTTAAATGTTTTAGTTAAACGTGAAATTTATGGTTTTAGAGCCGATAAAGTAGAAAAAATTGCAGTTGGTCATTATCGAATTTTCCCGAATGAAATTCCTAAAGCGCTGTTTTCGGTGAAATTACCTTATTTAGTTAATCGAAACTTAGACCATATTTGGCAGCAAAATTTACTTAAAAACTCAAGTGATCGACGAATTGGTGTTATATTTGAATTAAGTAATCAAGATGGTGGAATTATTCTTTCAGCTAAAAGCGAAGAGGGCATTTGCGTTACATTAGAGCTAAATAGCGTATTTGCTATTGCAGATCAACCTGATAAAGCAATTAACAATATTCGTGATAATCTTTCAAAACTTGGTCAAACTATATATTATCTAATTGATTTTAAAATTAATTTATCAAAAGTCTATTTTATTCCCAGCAGTCAACTTAACCAATTTAGACGAGATATTATCGCAAAATTAACCACAGAACGACTAAAAAGTTACTGTCGACAAAAGCGCAAACCTGAATTAATACCAAAACCAATATATCCTGAAAATCAGTTATCGTTTTTGGCCAATGTTTATAATCATAAAGCTAGAGAATTTTACACTCAGCATGGGGTTGAATTAATTGAAAGTGCTTATGAAGCTCACCAAGTTAAAGATGATGCACCATTAATGATAACTAAACATTGTTTACGTTTTGCATTTAACTTATGTCCTAAACAAGCTAAAGGTATACAAGGTGTTAAAACTAAAGTTACACCAATGAAGCTTATTCAAAACAATGAGGAGCTACTGCTAAAATTTAATTGTAAAGCGTGTGAAATGCAAGTTTGGGGGAAAATAAAAAATCATATTCTAAAAATGCCATTACCCGGTAGTGAGGTCATTTTACTGACTAAAAATAGTTAAGTTGTAAATTGGTTAATAATTTTTGACGTTTTTGGTATCTAATTATGAAAAATTTTTTAGTTATGTTTAATAAGGTAACAACAAAACAGAAGTTCGCAATAATTATATTAATTTAACATAATATACATTATGCAAACTTTATATTATTGATTATTAATAATATTTTTATTTTGCTTGGTATTTTGACTAAAAAATAACTAGTGATAATTCAACAGGGTTACATTATTACCATTCTTAAAATCAAAGGGAAGTGACGACAATAAGACTAATATTGTTGTTATTTTATATGTTGAGAAAATATAGAAAGATTAGTAGCTCTTATACTGTTTATTTTTTATGCATCTAATTAACGTATTGATTTAGATCATGAATTAAATTTTATACACAGTGTTATTTACATTTTATGTTAATAATTGCGCGGTGTTGCTATAGTCAATCGGTCGCAGTCACGCAGTGAACTATTGAAAAGTCACCAAGTTTTATCCTTTAATGCGGGTGGAAGGAACGCACCGCAAGGCTTTCCGCTTAGGTGTCTTTTAAAAATTTTTCATAATTCAAATGTTAATATCACCAAAACTAGCTAAGGAGTACAGTATTTGAGACCAAAAAGAGCGAGTGGAAACAATTGAAAGCATGATGAAAAATGAATTCAGACACGCATTTGTGGTAAATTTAATTACACTAGAACAACATGAAATTATCTGCAGGAGCTCAATAAATTAACGTCTTACTTTTATAAAAAATGAAAGATACTTTAACTTTTTATGATGAGGATTGAATTAAAATCAATAACTATCATGAAAAAATTGTAGCCTTAGATTTTGTGCGTAATCGAATTAAAGAAACTTTAGACTATTCTTGGCTAATTGAGGTGTAATAAAGATGTTTGATAATTTTGAGCTGATAGCGCAGGCAGCAAAAAAACAATGAATTTCAAATTTTGACTCCACCAATGTCAATCACCCTAAAAATCCCTATGCTCAAGAAGTGTATCAAGCCAATGATTTATTAAGTTTAATTTAGCTAAATTTGGTGACGATAAAGCTGTTCAAAAGGCAGAATTAGGCACAGCATTGACTGAGTCGGATAAAGTATTAGCATTAACCAAAAGTAAATATTTAACGGCTAAAAAACAGTACACAACGATATCAAGTCAAATGTTAGACCGGACATTGGATATTCCAAGAAAAAAGTTAGCCGAAAAATTTATTAGTCATGGAAAAATAACATCGCAAGATCTGGAGCTGGAGGATTAAACGATAAATTATCAATATAGTGTGCCGAGATTATATAGTGTTACAGATTGACCGATTCCAGATTGGTATTAGATGCCACAAATTTTTAAATTAGCGTCATGAATCTGTCAGTTAAATTACTAAAATTCATCTACGTTTATATTGGTACGCATAATGTATATTATGTTAAATTGATTAAATTGTTATTTTATTATTAATATTTCATTTGAATGTTTAAGTTGTTGTTGATTTAAATTATAGACCTTGAGTTTTGATTGTGAAATGTTACGTATATCATCTTATTTATTCAAGCTTTTGAGTCTATGCTTCTCACCTACCTAGGCTTTTAATTTAAGTTACGTTGAAGCTCATAAAAATTTATGATTTGATCTTATCGAATTTAATCAGGCACTTTTAATCGAATTTATCATTTATTTTGTTCTTTTTTAACATATAAAAAAATAATGGCTAACTGTTATATATTGTTTTATTGTAAAATATGCGATTATTATCAATTATCGAATTGGAATTAATCCTTTTAATAAAATATGCAAAGTAACTATAAGCCATTACGTTCCAAAAGTTATTCAGTCCCTTGTGAATTATGTAGTGTAGGTTCATTATGTATTCCTATGTTAGTCAATAACAAATTGCATACAGTTTTAGATCGTAAATGTTCTTATACCAAAGATCAGATCTTGATAGAAGAAAATACACCTTTCACTAAATTTTATATTATTCATTCAGGTGCTTTAAAAACTTATATCACCACCGCCGATGGTAATGAACATATTAATGGGTTTTACTTGCCAGGTGACATTGTTGGTTTAGATTCTATTTCAACAAAAGTATATAACTATACTATTAAAGCCTTAAATAATGTTGCCGTTTGTGAACTTAATTATGAAGAATTAATGTCACTTATTGAAGTCAATAAAACCGTTAGAGATATGATATTCAAGTTGTTAAGTACGGATATCTATAACTATCAGAAATTACTATTATGCTATTCCCAGAAAAAAGCGGATGAACGATTAGCATTTTTTATCTATTCACTATATAAACGCTATGAAAAACGAGGTCACACCTCTTTGAATATAAAATTATCAATGAGTAGGACTGATATTGCCAATTATTTAGGATTAACAATTGAGACAGTTAGTAGAATTTTGTCTAAGTTTCAAGAGCAAGATATATTATCAGTAAAAGGAAAATATATTTTTATCAAAAATTTAAATGCTTTAATTGTTTTGGGAAAGTAATTTATTTCATGATAAAATATTTTAAAAAGTTCATATTAAGGTTTAACAACTATGATAAGTTTAAAGAAAACTCTTATAGCAGCAACTGTGGCCATTATGCCAATGAGTTCATTTGCTGCACAACAGCTCACTGAAGAGCAAGCTAAAAATTTGCAATCATTCAAACAGATTACTGTTCGTGGTGCATTTTACACTGATAGTGATTATGTAATGGCAATGTCTAAAGCAGCAGATAAAGAAGGAGCAGCTGCTTTTTTTATTACAACAACAAATATTAGTCCTTCAAATGATACTTTGCGTATTGTTTATGCTAAATTATATAAATCAGATGCACCAAAATTAGAAGAGCCCGCTGAAAACCTTCGCAAATTTGAAGGTGTTTATGAATATCCTAAGTCTAAAGCTATTCGATTAGAACCTTTTAATATTGTTAGAATTCGTGGTTATTTTCCTAATGATTACGATGTAAATCAAGCGATTGCAAAAGAAGCCTTAGCTCAAGGTGCATATGCATTTTATATTGATTCGCGATCAGAACTTGGTAGTAATTTGCAAGTTGCTGCATATTTATTTAAAAAAGATGCGCCAGAACGAAAATTACAACCTGAAAATGCTATTCCTTATGATTCAGAAGCTGGGCAACTTGCCTTAGCTCAAGGTGGTGAAGCTGCAATGCAAGTTGAAAAACCAGGCTATTATTCACCATCAGCATTTAACGAAAAATTCTATGCCGAAAAATTCCACAATAAAGTTATTGATAAAACCGCTAAACCAAGCAATGTTAGCACAGTGAGTGGTACATCAATAACAGAAGCTGCAACCGCAGATGCAGCAAATGCACCACAACGAGCAAGCCGTTACACTGTCACCTTGCCAGATGGCCGTAAAATTCAAGAACTCAATGATGCAACTGCGGCGAAAATGGTTGCATATGATACCGTGAAGTTTAGAGGGTATTATCCAACCGATCAGGAAATCTCGTATCAAGCGGGTAAACGTGCTATTGATGCTGGCGCTAAATATTATCATATTGCTCGCATCGCTCAAGATGCTAACGGACCAAATATCACAGTATTTGTTGATCTTTATCGATAATAACAGTATTGGGCGCATTGGCGCCCTACTTTTTCAACTCTTCCTACCTTAATTTAAATCGGATTTAACAGCGTTCATATTTAAATTCAACACTATAAAAATTATAATTCCGATTTAACTAATTCAATTTGTTGTTTTATTCGTTTTGATGAAATTGGATATGGTGTACCTAGCTGCTGAGCAAATAGATTAACTCGCAACTCTTCAATCATCCAACGTATATCTTTCACATTATCTTGCAATCTTTGATTTTCAGGCAAAGTAGTTAGCCAACTTTCGTATTGATTTTTAACTTCTTCAACAATGTTCATGGCTTGTCTATCTTTATTTGGATTAACTGTTAATTTTTCGATACGTTTTTCGATTGCTGATAAATAGCGATAGAGATCAGATAATTTTTTATAACCTGTTTTAGATACAAACCCTTTATAAATCAGTCCATCGATTTGTTGTTTTATATCTGATAATGCAAAAGCTAAAGACAAGTCAACTCGCCCTTTAAGCTTTTTATTAATACTGAAATGTAAAGTTAAAATTGATTCAACTTGCTTAGCGATATGATAGACATATTCATTCACATTAGCTTTGGTATAATTCAATAATTGCTGGTACTGTTCTTGGTTTTGGACAAATTGATTATTTTTGTCTATCAACTCATCAATTGCACAAGCAATACAATCATCGATTAAACTTAATACAGTGCCAAACGAATTAAAATAAAGACCTAATTTAGATTTATTGGGTAATTTTTCGTGTAAATACTTTATCGGTGAAGGAATATTTAACAACAACAAACGCCTTAATCCCAATTTACTTAATCGTTGTTGTTCTTCGTAACTATCCACTAGATTTATACTTACCGATGTCTGATTATCAACAATTGCGGGATAAGCTTTAATCGTGTAATTTTTTTGTTGTCCCTCATAAATAGTGGGTAGTGTTCCAAAATTCCAATCGATAATATTCTTTTTTTCTATTAAATCAGTTTTTTTAGTATTTATATTCGACAAAGCATGCTGTATTTGTGCTTTAAGTTGTTCTTTAAGCTGAACCAAATCTTTACCTGCGGCTAATTCTTTATTATTAATATCAATAATAGCAAAGGTCATTTTTAAATAATCAGGAATTTGATTTAACTGCCAGTCTTCATTGAGTATTTTTACACCTGTCATTTTTTTAAATTCACTTTGTAAACTTTCAAGTAAAGGAATGTCAGTTGAACTCACCCTACTTAAGAATGCATCAGCATAATTTGGTGCAGGAACCAGACTTTTACGTAGTGATTTGGGTAATGACTTGATTAATGCTATAACTAATTCTTTCCTAAAACCTGGTACTTGCCATTCAAATCCTCTATTTTTAATTTGATTAAGTGCATCGATAGGAATTTCAACTGTGACGCCGTCACGTTTATTGCCAATGTCAAAATGATAACTTAATGGTAATTTGAAGTTGCCTTGTTGCCAAAAGTCAGGAAACTCATTAAGGTTAACTTGTTGAGCACAATGATTAATCAACATATTTTTTTCAAAACTCAGCAAATCCGGATCTGACTTTTGTTTTTGTTTCCACCATGAATCAAAATGCTTGGCCGAAATAACAGACTGATCAATTCTATGATTATAAAAATCAAATAATTCTTGATCATCAATTAAAATATCTTGTCGACGAGACTTATGTTCTAAATCTTCGACTTCTTTAATCAGCTTTTGATTTTGTATAAAAAAACGATAATTTGTCTGCCAATCGCCTTCTACCAGTGCATGCCTAATAAATAAAGTTCGGCTTAAATCAGGATCGATTTTGCTATAGTTTATGACTCTATTAATGACAATTGGCAAACCAAATAATGTTGCCTTTTCATTGGCGATGGCAACCCCTTGTTTTTTTGACCATCTAGGCTCACTATAGCTATACTTAAGCAAATGTTTAGCCAAAGGCTCGATCCATTCAACGTCGATTTTTGCCACTATCCTACCCCACAAACGACTGGTTTCGACAAGTTCGCTTGCAATACACCACTTAGGCTGATTTTTAAATAATGTTGAATTCGGAAATAAAGCAAATTTAATATTGCGAGCACCTATATATTCGTGCTTTTCAAGTTCTTTCATCCCAATATGTGATAGTAAGCCGCTTATTAACGCTAGATGTACGGAACGATAATCAGCAGGTTGACTATTTATTGGAAAAGTTAATTGCTTGATTGTTTGTCTAATTTGAGTATAAACATCTTGCCACTCTCGAATACGAAGATAATTTAAATACTCTTTTTGACATAATCGTCGAAATTGATTTCCTGAAAGTTGGTTTTGTTGTTCTTCAATATAATGCCAGAGATTAATGAAAGAAATAAAATCTGATTGCTTATCAGTAAACCGTCTATGCTTCTCATCGGACGCTTGCTGTTTATCAAAAGGACGCTCTCTCGGATCTTGAATAGATAAAGCTGCAGTTATGATCATAATCTCTTTAGTGCAGCCCGATCGCCTTGCTTCAACCAACATCCTCGCTAATCTTGGATCAATTGGCAGTTGTGCTAATATTTTTCCTATTTCGGTCAAACGATATTGATGATGATGAGCGTTAATTGCACCAAGTTCCTCTAATAATCGAATCCCATCACGAATATATTTAGAGTCCGGTGCTTGAACAAATGGAAAGGCAGCGATATCACCCAATCCTAAGGCGGTCATTTGCAAAATAACAGAGGCCAGATTGGTACGCAAAATTTCTGGTTCGGTAAATTCTGGACGGGATAAAAAATCTTGTTCATCATATAAACGAATACATATCCCATCAGAGGTACGACCACAACGCCCTTTTCGTTGATTAGCCGATGCTTGCGAAATCGGCTCGATCGGTAATCGTTGAACTTTAGTTCTGTAACTATAACGGCTTATTCTCGCCAAACCAGGATCGATGACATATTTAATTCCGGGTAAAGTTAATGATGTTTCTGCCACATTGGTTGAAAGAATAATGCGTCGCTGAGTATGCGATTGGAAAATACGATTTTGTTCAGAAGCAGATAACCTAGCATACAAAGGTAAAATCTCAGTATGACGTAAATCTAGTTTATTTAATGTATCGGCCAGATCACGAATCTCACGTTCACCAGTTAAAAACACTAAAATATCGCCATGACTTTCAGCAGACAGCTCATCAATTGCATCAACGATAGGTTGAAAATCATTACTACTTTCATTGTCATTATCTGAATCACGACTCGCAACTTGTGGGCGATATCTCACCTCAACAGGATAAGTTCTACCTGATACTTCAATAATTGGCGCACAATTAAAATGCTGAGAAAATCGCTCAACATCTATTGTTGCTGATGTAATAATCACTTTTAAATCAGGGCGTTTAGGTAATAATTGTTTCAAATAGCCAAGAATAAAATCGATATTTAAACTGCGTTCATGTGCTTCATCAATAATAATGGTGTCATAATTTAATAGTAATTTATCTTGCTGTATTTCGGCCAGTAAAATACCATCAGTCATTAATTTGATTAAAGTGTTATCACTAACATGATCAGAGAATCTCACTTTATAACCGACTAATTGCCCTATTTCAGTGCTTAACTCTTCCGCAATACGATTAGCAACCGAACGAGCAGCTAATCGTCTAGGTTGAGTGTGTCCAATAAAACCTTTTACACCTAAACCAAGTTCTAAACAAATTTTTGGAATTTGTGTGGTTTTACCTGATCCTGTTTCGCCTGCAATAATCACAACTTGATGATTTTTTATAGCTTGATAAATTGCTTGTTTTTTGTCAACAACAGGTAAATGTTGAGGATAACTAATTTGCTTCGGCAAAGATTGCAATTTAGTTTGGTAATGATCAACAGCTTGCAAAATAGCAGCATTAATTTTTAATGAATCAGCTTTGGTACGTGACAGTTTTATTATTTTTTGTTTATCACTTAAAGTCGTTGATTCGAGGAGTTTGAATTGTTGTTGAGATAACATAAAGTGTCAAGTATATTAGTAAACAATTATAATTATGTCATTATAGCAAAATTTACTTATTATTAGGAGTTGGTATGAAAAAAACGATTGGCTATATCTCTTTGCTCACAGCTTTTTTCACTTTATCTGGATGTGGGGAGTCAGGCAAAATTAAAGATACAGATTTAATGCATCATCATTTTGTGTTGATTAAAGCCAATGGTCAAGACGTTGCTTTAGATAAACAAGCCGACTTAGAATTTGGTGAAAAGATGACAATAACAGGAAAAATGTGCAACCAATTTTCTGGTCAAGTTACGTTAAAAAATGATGAAATTAAAGGTGTTGGCGTTGCTATGACAAAAATGCTTTGTAATGATGACCAACTTGATAAGTTGGATATTGTGATAGATCAACTGATTAGTAATGGCGCTAAAGTTGAATTGACAAATAATCAACTTATTTTAAAAAATAAAGATAACGAACTTATCTATCAAGTCAAAGAATGGATGTGACACAAACCCCATAGTTTACCTTAAAACACTTGAGGTATTTAATTTTACATAAGGTTTTAAGGTAACTAAGTTGTAAAAAGAGAAGACACATATCACGATAAAAAGCTTTATTTTAACAATAGTTAAGAATATAATGACCACAGTTTTTTAAGGGTCACACTTTGATGAAAATAATCAATTCTTCAAATAATTTATTTAAATTGAGTAACCATATTGCAGTTACTCATTTCCCTTTACCTATCATTCCCATCAATGTACTGACATTGATTTTTTTTTATTTAAAAACAGTTTATTTAAAATTTTAACTTCAACCTTAACAACTAGTAGATAATATTATGAAAAAGACAAAAATCGTTTGCACCATTGGTCCTAAATCTGAATCAAAAGAGATGTTAGCAAAATTATTAAAAGCAGGCATGAATGTTATGCGTTTAAACTTCTCTCATGGTGATTATGAAGAGCATGGTAATCGAATCAAAAATTTACGAGAAGTAATGCAAGAAACAGGTTTAAAAGCCGCTATCATGCTAGATACCAAAGGTCCAGAAATTCGTACCATTAAATTAGAAGGTGGCAATGATGTTTCACTTGTGGCAGGTCAAACTTTTACCTTCACAACTGATGAAACCGTCATTGGTAATGCTGAGCGTGTAGCCGTAACTTATAAAGGCTTTGCACATGACTTAAAACCAGGTAATCGCGTTTTAGTCGATGATGGCTTAATTGCGATGGATGTAAAAGAAATTAAAGGCAACGAAGTTATTTGTACTGTTTTAAACAATGGTGATTTAGGTGAAAATAAAGGAATTAATTTACCAGGCGTTTCTATTAAATTACCTGCTCTAGCAGAAAAAGACAAAAATGACCTTATTTTTGGTTGTGAACAAGGTGTTGACTTTATCGCAGCTTCTTTTATTCGTAAGCGTTCTGATGTAGAAGATATTAGAGCTCACTTAAAAACTCATGGTGGAGAAGATATTAAGATTATTTCTAAAATTGAAAACCAAGAAGGTTTAGACAATTTTGATGAAATTCTGGAAGCTTCTGACGGTATCATGGTTGCACGTGGTGACTTAGGCGTTGAAATCGCGGTTGAAGAAGTTATTTTTGCCCAAAAAATGATGATTAAAAAATGTAATAGAGCATCGAAACCTGTAATTACTGCGACACAAATGCTTGATTCAATGATCAAAAATCCTCGCCCTACTCGTGCTGAAGCGGGTGACGTGGCAAATGCAATCATTGATGGAACTGATGCGGTAATGCTATCTGGTGAAAGTGCTAAAGGTAAATATCCATTAGAAACCGTCAACGTCATGGCAACTATTTGTAAACGTACCGATGGCACGATTCCTGCTTCGTTAGAATTAACTGCTAAAGAAGAAAAATTACGTATTACAGCAGCTGTTTGTTGTGGTGCGGTTGAAATTGCAGAACGTTTAAATGTACCATTGATCGTTGTAGCAACACGTAGTGGTAAATCAGCACGTGAAGTTCGTCATTATTTCCCTAGAGCACGTATTTTAGCACTGTCTTCTAGCCAAAAAACAGTGAACCAATTAGCACTATCAAAAGGTATTGAGCCAATTTTAATTGATGCAATTAATTCTACTGATGATTTCTACCGATTAGGTAAAGAAATGGCGGTAAAAGTTTGCGGTCTACAACAAGGTGATACGATTGTAATGGTATCAGGTGCATTGGTACCAAGTGGGACAACTAATACAACTTCTGTACATCGTATTTAATCCACTTAAGGGTTATTAACTTAATTATAAAAAGCTAGCTAGATGCTAGCTTTTTTTTTATCTTAAGTTATCCTGTTATCATTAAATTAATAAATTGTAAGAGATAAAAAATGCCTGAAGAGAAAGTATATACACCTAAAGAACTGAGTTGGTTATCCTTTAATCAACGAGTCTTACAAGAAGCAGCGGATAAAAATAATCCTCTGATTGAAAGAATTCGATTTTTAGGCATATATTCGAGTAATCTTGATGAATTTTATAAAGTACAGTTTGCTAATTTAAAAAAATATGTGTTAATTGAACAAGAACAAGCCCAAACCTCATCCAATGCAAAACAACTGTTACGACAAGTTAATCAAAAAGTTATTCAATTAGAACAACAGTTCGATCAGCTCTATAATGAATTATTACTTGAAATGGCAAGAAATCAGATCTTTTTGATCAATGAAAGGCAATTAACCTCGTATCAAGAAAATTGGATAAAAAATTATTATAAACAGAATTTACGCCAGTACATTACGCCAATTTTGTTAGATAGTCATACTGAATTAATTCAGTTTTTAAAGGACGATCATGCTTACTTAGCTGTTGAGATAATTTGTGAAAATAGCATAAGCTATGCATTACTCGAATTACCGACAGACAATGTGTCACGTTTTGTCTTACTTCCGTCTGAAGTTTCAACCAAAAATAAATCAATCATATTTTTAGATAATATTCTGCGTTATTGCTTATCCGAAATTTTTAAAGTATTTTTTGATGCCAAGGAACTTAATGCTTATTCAATCAATATTAATCGTGATGCCGAGTATGAATTGAATACTGAATTAGATAGCTTACTCGAGCTCATGTCACAAGGATTAAAGCAACGTTTAACTGCCCAACCAGTAAGATTTACTTATCAAAAAGACATGCCTAAAGCACTATTTGAATTATTGATAAATAAATTACGATTAACTGAACAAGATGCAATGCCTGGTGGACGTTACCCTAATTTTAAGGATTTAGTCAAATTTCCAGATCTTGGCGTAAAAAATTTGTTGAATAAACGATTGCCAAGTCTTGCCTATAATCGATTTAAAAAGTTCAGAAATGCTTTTGCAGCTATCAAAGACCGCGATGTTCTACTCTACTACCCTTATTATTCATTTGGCCATGTACTTGAAATTATGCGTCAAGCTTCTTTTGATCCCGCTGTAACACATATTCGAATGAATATTTATCGGGTAGCGAAAGATTCTCGTTTCATTCATGCAGCAATTAATGCAGCTAATAACGGTAAGAAAGTCACTGTAGTCGTTGAGTTACAAGCGCGTTTTGATGAAGAAGCAAACATTAAATGGGCTAAGAGATTAATTAGTAGTGGAATTAAAGTTATTTATTCACAACCAAAATTAAAAATTCATGCGAAATTATTTTTAATTGATCGTAAAGAAAATGACGACATTGTTCGATATGCCCATATTGGCTCTGGTAATTTTAATGAAAGAACGGCTAGAATTTATACTGATTTTTCACTGCTCACCGCCGATCCTGCCATAACAGATGAAGTGAGAAAAGTTTTCAATTTTATTGAAAATCCATTTAAACCCGTCTCTTTCAATTATTTGCTTGTTTCGCCTCAAAACACACGTTTGCGGTTCCATGAATTTATTGAACGAGAAATCAATCATGCAAAATCAGGAAAAAATGCCGCTATTTATTTAAAACTTAATGCAATAACCGATAAAGAAATGATAGATGCACTTTATCGTGCTTCATGTGCAGGAGTCAAAATTAGGATGATCGTACGTGGAACTTGCGTTTTAGTTCCTCAAATTGCAAATCTCAGCGAAAATATCTATGTAACGAGTATTGTGGATCAGTTTTTAGAACATGCTCGGGTTTATATCTTTGAAAATGAGGGTAAAAAAGATACATTTATCTCTTCTGCTGACTGGATGCCAAGAAATCTGGATAATCGCATAGAAGTCGGCGTTAAAATTTTCGATCCTATTTTAAGATCAACTATCCATGATATTTTTAATATTCAATGTAATGATAATGTTAAAGCCCGTGTAATTGATAAAGATAATATGAATAATTATGTACAACGAGGCAATAAGAAAAAAATTAGAGCTCAACATGCAATTTATGATTATTTAAAACAATTAGAAACACATGAATAAGGAATTCAAACAGTGAATAAATTCAATGAATATGCGGTTCTTGACCTAGGATCAAATAGTTTTCATATGGTTATTGCGCGCTGTATTGATGGTGCAACTCAAATTATTTATAAAAATAAAAAAAATATTCATTTAGCAACAGGCTTAAATGATAAAAATGAGCTAAGTGAATCAAGTATCAGTCGTGGTGTGGAATGCCTTGCTTTATTTGCAGAGCGGTTAAATGGTTTTCCTGTTGAAAACGTGAGAATTGTTGCCACACATACGTTACGTATTGCTAAAAATAGACAAAAGTTTTTAACTGCAGCTGCTAAAGTTTTACCCTATCCTGTTGAAATTATCTCAGGCCAAGAAGAAGCGCGTTTGATTTATTTAGGCGCCATGAGTTCTGAATCCACCTCTGAATTTGATACTAAATTTGTTATTGATATTGGCGGAGGATCGACAGAGATCGCTATAGGTAAAGGCAATGATCTTAAACCTTCGATAGTCGCCAGTCGTCCTATGGGATGTGTTACTTACACTAAACAATTTTTTCCAAATAAGATAATTGATAAAGCTTCATTTCAACGAGCAAAACTCGCAGCAACGCAGCAAATTGAAAACATTATAAATACGATAAAAAAACAAAATATTAGTGTCGCTTTTGGTACCTCCGGTACAATTAAAAGTATATATAAAATATTACTCGATATTGGTGTTAGCGACGGAATTATCACACCAAAACGTTTGGACGACTTAGTTAGCTATGTCCTAGAATTTAAATCTTTTCAGGATATCGATTTTCCATCTCTTTCAGATGAACGAAAAAAAGTGTTTGTTAGTGGTTTAGCAATATTTAGCGGTATTTTTGATGCATTAGAATTGCAAGCATTGCACTATTGTCCTTTTGCACTACGTGAAGGTGTTTTATATGAGCTAATTGATGGACCCAATTACCGTGATATTAGAGAAACGACAGCAGAATCATTATCGCAACACTATAATATTGATGAGCGCCATGCAAAACAAATTGTAAAAACGTCCAAACATCTATTTTCGCAATGGAAAAAGCAAGCCTTGATGATTATACCAACCAATGTTGAAGCAATTTTATATTGGGCCGCGCAGTTACACGAAGTGGGATTAAAAATTAATTTCTCTTCAATTCATAAACATTCAAGCTATATACTGCAAAATAGCAATCTGCCAGGATTTAATGAAGAACAACAACTACTTTTATCAACGCTGGTACGTTACCACAGAAAGTCAATTAATATTGATGATTTACCCTATTTTAGCCTTTTTGAATATAAACATATTGTTTCATTGTTACAAATTTTAAGGCTTTCAATTTTAATTAATAATCAACGTAATAATGATCTTAATGTAGAGGCTTTTCGTTTAAAGCTTACAAAAGATAAACTAACCCATATCATCTTAGAAGTTGATCAACAATTTATTGAAAATAATAAGCTTATATTGCTTGATTTAGAACAAGAGCAAAAATATTGGAAATCAGTCAATGATTGGGATTTATCCATTGAAACGTTTTGAAAGATAAACCCTATAACTTACCGCCAGATATGACTGGCGGTCATAATATAACGTGATTAACCTAATCCAATGATCTTCCACCATAAAATACCGATGGTAAAGACAATAATTAAATTTACAACACTACATATAAAGCCCACTTTCCACCATGTTTTTACTGGCACAAAACCTTCAGCAAAGAGTAAAGGATTTCTCGCATTAGCAAATTGTGTAATTGAACCAAAGTAATTAGTACAAATCACAAGAGCAAAAATGGCAATCATTTGTGGTACGCCCAGTGCAATAGCAACTGACAGAAAAACAGGGAATAAAGCTGCAATATGTGCATTTCCACTTGCAAAAAAGTAGTGTAGATAAACATAAGCCACACATAAAATGATTATCACAAATACCCAGCTACTATCACCTAAATGACCTTTTACTGCATTACCAATGGTGTCACCTAACCATTTAGTTACACCAAGTTTATTAACTTGGCCGGCCATCATCAATAATGCAGCAAACCAAATTAAAGTATCCCATGCTGCTTTCTCTCCTTTTATATCATCCCAACTGAGAACACCGGATAAAATCAAAATAGACAAGCCGATAAATGCAGTGGTTGTTGAGTCAATACCAAAATTACTGCCAAAAATCCAAAGGCATAACAATAATATAACAGTGCAGCCCATGATAATTTCTTTTCTTGAAACCGTCCCCATTTTTTTTAGTTCTTCAACAGCCAAAGTCGGTGCTTCTGGCGTTTTTTTCAGTTCAGGGTTAGTTAAAAAATAGATAACTAATGGAATAACAACAAACGAAACTAAACAAGGTACAATCGCTGCTACAAACCATTGCCCCCAGCCTAAAGTAATACCTAGTGACGTTGTCACTAATTTAGCAGCCAACAAATTTCCTGTAAAAGCTGTTAAAAACATAGCAGAGGTGATGTCGTTAACATGGCTAATAGTTAACATCAAAAAAGTACCTATGCGGTTTCTTGATTCATCTTTTGGGTTTGAATTAAAATTAATCGCCAGCGCTTCAGCTATTGGATATATAACGCCTCCAGCTCTAGCTGTGGTACTTGGAATAGCCGGCGCTAAAGCCATATCTGTTACTGATAAACCATAAGCTAAACCAAGCGTATTTTTACCTAAAATTTTAACAAGATAGTAAGCAATGCGTCTACTCAGTCCTGTTTTAATAAATCCACGGGCAATCATAAAGGCAATAACAATAAGCCAAATTAGGCTACTATTTAATTCACTTAACGATATTTTTATCGATTCTGCCGCAGACATAGCCCCTGAAGGTCTTAATACTGCAAAAACCGTAATAGCCAATAAACCAATGGCACCAATAGGCATAATTTCAGCAACAATGCAGGCAATGGTTGCGACAAAAATAATACTTGTTCGCCACCCTTCTATACTGATACCCTGCGGGGGGGATACCAATAACCATAATATTGCTGATAGCGCAGCAATAATTATTAAAGGTAACCATTTTACTGGTGGCTTATTTATTGTATTCATGGGATTTTTCCTTTTTTAATTTTAAAATTTCATGATCTAATTCTTAACAAACATTAAATTCAACATTCAATAATCATTTCAATTAAGGCATTAACGCATTACATATTGATGATTCGTTAGTTCGAAAGCAAAATTATGGGGATTAGCTAACTTTATCGTTTTATTTTTTAATAAAAAAATTGCTGATAAATTGCGGTGTTTTTGTAAATATTCATTAGCACGCTCATAGCCTAATCCATATAAAAGCGTTGAAAATAAATCCCCTTCAAGAGACGTATCAGAAATAATTGTGATACTTTCTAATTCGTTATTCAAAGGATACCCCGTTGAAGAATCCAAAATATGATGATAGAGAGTATCTTTGTGTACAAAATAGCGTTCATATATACCTGATGTCACAACAGATTTGTTTATTACCTTCAAAAAACCGACTAATTCATCATTGTTAGAGAAAGGTTTTCTTAATCCTATATGCCAAAAACCTTCGGCATTTGCCGGTGATTGATTTAAAGCCACAACATTGCCGCCTAAATTGATAATCGCTTGATTGATTCCATTTTGTAGCAAAATGGCTTTTACAATATCGGCAATATAGCCTTTTGCGATAGCGCCCATATCGATTTCCATGCCTTTTTTTTTCAAAAAAACAGTTTGTTTTTCAACATTGAGTTCAATATCTTGTGGATCGATTAATAAGCGCTTTTCATCAATTTGTTGTTGGCTGGGTGGAAATCTGCCATTAAATCCTATTTTCCATAACTTAACTAATGGCCCAATAGCGACATTAAAACAGCTACCGGGCATTAAACTGACATCTTTAGCTTGTGCAATTAAGGAAAAAATACTATGACTCACTTTAACAGGTTGTTGACCCGCAGCCAAATTAACAGACATCACCTCAGATACAGGGCGATTAACGGTTAACTTACTTTCAAGCACTTTTATTAACTCAAATATTTTATGAGCAACGTTTTCATTAGGTTCACAAAGTATTAATGAAACCGTTGTGCCTAATAAATTTTGCACATATTCATAGCTTGAATTAACCATGCTAAATATACCCTAAGTATAAAACAATCACTGATGAATATAATCTGTTGCTATTTTTCCAGCTTGCATACCAAATATGATAATATCAGCAACAGCATTACCACCTATTCGATTCGCTCCGTGTACGCCACCAACAACCTCACCAGCAGCAAATACACCTTTTATAACGTGATGTTCGACATCTAATACTTGTGTTTGGGTATTTATCGTTACGCCCCCCATAGTATGATGCACACCGGGTGCGATTTTTATTGCATAAAATGGCGCAGTATTAATAGGATGACGCATACCCGTTGTTCGTCCAAAATCTTCATCGTGTTGATTTGAAACAAATTGATTATAACGTTCTATGGTTTTAGTTAATGAATCAACATTAATTGATAATTTTTGCGCTAATTCATTAATGCTGCTAGCTTGAATAACCAAATCATGCGATATGTATTCTTCAACAGACTTGTTTTCATCACGCACTTTTTGATCAAATAAAATATAAGCATAGTGTTGAGGCAAATTGATGATCTCGGCAGACACTTTATCTCGCGTATCCAATTCATTAACAAAACGCTCACCATTTTGTGATACTAAAATTGCACCGCCACCTCGAATAGATTCCGAAATGAGATACGATGTTGTTTGTTCAACAGTTGGATGAATTTGAATTTCTTTCATATCCACTGTCCCTGCACCAAGTTTTTCTAAAATCATAATACCTGAACCGGTAGCACCTTTATGGTTCGTTGTCACAAATCCTTTAAGATCTGGACGATATTTTTCGACCATTTCACGATTTGCACTAAATCCACCCGTTGCAATTATCACCGCTTTAGCTTTTATGGTTTGAATAGTTCCATCGTCATCAACCGCTTTAATACCCATCACTTTATTATTTTCGGTAATAATTTCAGTTACATTCGTGTCTAATAAAACTTCAATGCCTCGTTTGTTAATGTTCTTAACTAAACCACTAATCAAAAATCCCCCTACAGCAGCCCCACTTTCAGGTCGATGGGTACGATCAACACTCATGCCACCAGTTGTTGTAATACCACTAAGTTCAATACCATTATCATCCAACCAATCAATAGCCTCAGGTGCATTTTCAACAAAATAACGCAATAATTCTGGATTATTTTTGTTTTTACCGCCAATCAACGTCTCTTTATAAAAAAGTTCTTTACTATCGACAATACCTTTTAGTTTTTGGAACTTAGTTTCTGCTGCATTCATTCCGGCTGAGGCTTTATTGGTATTACCACCAATAACAGACATTTTTTCAACAATCACAACATTTGCGCCTAAATCATGAGCTCGAATAGCTGCTGCAAGTCCCGCTCCACCACTACCAACGACAACAATATCATAAGCTTTATCATTTGGATCACCGCCTTCAGCCACTATCGCAGCTTTATTTGATTTAGCCATAGCTTTGGTTACCGCTTTTTTAAATGCTTCACATTGCGATGTTGCGCCAGAAATAGCATCGACAAAAGGACTATTGGCTTCAATGATGCGATGTTTAATTTCGGAAAAATGAGTTATAACTTCATTATCAAATTCATTAGCATTAACTAATTGCATGTCTTTGATAAAATCTTTGGCCAATTCTACATTAATGACAAATTCATATGATTCATCGTTCACTTTCTCTTGGTAATCACCTGGTTTAAATTTTTTTACACTTAAATTAACATCTCGAATTAAACTTTCAACCAAAGAGAAATGCCATAAAGGTTCTGGAATTTTAAGGGCTTCTCGCTTATCACTGTTGATAACTAGCTCAAGTTTTTCACCTTTTTCAATTCTGCTTATCCAATCAGGATATGCAATACAAGCTCGTCCAACTGCAACTAAATCATAACCGTTTTCTAACGCGGCATCGATATCGGTTTGATTTACTACGTTTCCCACACCTACAACAGGAATTTTTGCTAATGTTTCAGAACGCATTGCAACATATTTTCGAATTAATGGCGTAGGATCTTGGGTATCGACAATAGACGGTCTAAGAATTGCTCCCATTGAAAAATGAATGTAATCCAATCCTTTTTCAGCCAATTTCTCAAGTAGATACATCGTGTCATCAAAACGAATGCCAGGAACTTCTAATTCTTCAGGTGAAAAACGATAACCAATAATGAAATTAGAATTTGCGTATTGTTTAACCATGCTATGAGTAATATCTAAAATGGCTAAAGGAAATCTAGTTCGGTTATCACGGCTTCCACCCCATTTATCATTTCGTTGATTCGAATTAGGTGAATAAAACTGTTGTATCAAATAAGTATTGGCACCATGGATTTCGACACCATCAAATCCAGCCTGAATAGCACGCCGCACGGCTTGACCAAACTTATCAATCATATGCTCAACTTCATCACTCGTTAATTCAATTGGAGTTGCGGCACCGGGTCTTGGCGCTGCAATAGCACTCGGACCGACAGGTAGCTGGCCACCGATTAATTTAGGTTCAACCATTCGACCGCCATGATAAACCTGTATAATAGCTTTCGATCCTTTAGATTTGATCGCCTCAGCTATTTTAGCTAATCCTTCAATTTTATCGTCACTATCTAAACCAATTGCACCTGGGAAAGCCAAACCTTTATCATCAACAAAACCACATTCAACAATAATAGTGCCAATATCACCCGCTCTAACTTGATAATATTCAATTAAATCATGCGTTACCGATCCTTCATGAAAACCTGAACAAGTAGTCATTGGTGCCATCATTATGCGATTTTTTAATTCAACCCCATTGGGCAAAATAAAAGGTTTAAAAGTATTTTCGTTTCTCATCGTTAGTTACCTAATAATTACTTAAATTGATTTGTTACTGGTAATAATATCATTACTGATAACTGTTCTCCAATTACAATGGTCTGATCAGTTATGTCAGTATCATTTTTTCGACAAAAATTATTCAATTTTATTAATAGCTTATAAGATCTTATTATTCAGAATAATTAGAAATTGCTTTTTTTGACAGTTAAATAGTTATAGTAGTGTATATAATTTAATTACTTGTCTCAAAAAAAACACTATAACTATTTCATTTACTTAGATATTTTTTCTTGTTTTTGGCTTGTGCTTTATTTTAATTCAGCTACAATGCCAAGCAACTCATATAAAAAGGAATGTATAAATGTTAGTGGTCCAGATACCCAAACAGAACGAAAAACTAAATCTTCATTCTTTTTTAATTACAATTATTAATCCTCCTTTATGGAGGATTTTTTATTTTAAGCATCTCTTAAATTTATTTTCCTCAACCATTATAAACCAAATTGATTTTAAGAACACACATAAATAGGAGCTGATATGACCGCCTTAATCCCTTTTTATAATCCGAACATCAGTTATGAAGATAATTATGCTCAAGGACCTTTTGGACTTTTTGCCGAATTGGACAAAGCAGAACACGTGCCGACTAAACAAACTAAATTCTTAAATGTTAATGTTAACCTACCTTTCGGTCAGCCTGCTGGACCTTTATTAAATGCCAATTATATTAAAGCTGCTTTTGCTTATGGATTCGATTTATGTGTATATAAAACAGTTAGAACAAAATTCCATAAATGCCATCCTTTACCAAATGTTTTATCAGTTCATCCTACAGGAAAATTATCAAGTAATCTTGATACTGTTTTAGCTGATACTAATTATCAACAACCTTTATCGATTACTAACTCCTTTGGCGTGCCCTCTTTTGCGCCAGATATTTGGCAGCCTGACATGGCTGATGCGGTAAATTCAGCGGGACAGGGTCAATGCGTTATTGGTAGTTTTCAAGGTACACAAGGTCAAGGTGAAATTGAAAAAGATTATGCTTTAGCTGCAAAATTAGTAAGAGAAACCAATGCACCAATACTCGAAGCAAACTTGAGTTGCCCAAATGAAGGGGCAAGTAAATTACTGTGTTTTGATGTTGATAAAGTTGAACGTATCGTTAATGAAATTAAAACAGCAGTACCAGATCGCCCACTTATCTTAAAACTAGCTTATTTTCCTGATGATGAAAGAATTGTTTCTTTATTAACGCGTGTTGGTTCTATTATCGACGGTTTAAGTACAATTAACACGTTATCCGCTAAACCAGTTGATGCCAAAGGTCATCCGGCTTTAGGTGATAATCGAAAAGAAGGAGGAATCTGTGGTGATGCAATTCGTTGGGCGGGTTTAGATATGGTGAGTCGTTTAGCTAAATATCGTAAACAGATGGATTTAAAATTTAGCATCATTGGCGTTGGTGGGGTTAGCAATAGTGAACATTATAATGAGTTGTTAAACGTTGGAGCTGATGCAGTAATGAGTGCTACTGGTGCTATGTGGAATCCTTTGTTAGCAATCGAAATTAAAAAGAGTCTGCAAAAATAACCATTAACTTGCATATTGTTACAGGGTAACTTGCCCTGTAATTTATTTGCTTGTTATAAACACTCCGCTTAGCTATTACTGCTTATTAAAATAATAATAACCAAAAACAAGGTGAGCTAAAAAGACTACCGCTAAGATAATTCTAACATGTAATGAATTAAAAATAATAAATGGAATTAGCAAAACAATAAACACCATTATTGACATTTTTAGCAGGCTTGATTTAGTAACTTGTTTTTCAATTAGCATCTTCTGGATATAAATCTGATAATAACGACTTTTGGTAAAATAGTGATAAAGACGATCAGAGCTATTAAGCCATAAATAGGCAGTTAATAAATAAAAAGGTACTGTTGGTAGAAGAGGAACAAAAATTCCAACTGTCCCTAATGTAAAAGCCATGCCGCCACCGATGATAAATAACCATTTTTTTAACATGAGAATATAGCTCTATTTCGACTAAATATTGATTAATAGAATGGATACTAAGTAGATATAGTATAATTAGGTAACAAATAAGGACCAAAACAAGATTGAATTGGCGGAACGGACGGGGCTCGAACCCGCGACCCCCTGCGTGACAGGCAGGTATTCTAACCAACTGAACTACCGCTCCGCTTTTTAGCTGTTTTTAATGCAACAACATTAAAGTAGGCGTGATGTTAAAGATAAATTTCATTTTCGTCAATAATAATTTGCAAATTAATGTTTAATTGCATATAAAACCATCATTATTGTGAGTTCCATAACGCCCCACCACTTTTTTTGTCAATTTTTTCTAAAATAGCTTTATGTTGGCCAAGTTCATCATCAGACGCTTTGATTACTTTTAAACGATTACCATTACGATCTATTTTCTTAACAGCATTAGCATCAGTGGAAGATGAAAGATGATCATCGTTACTAAATGACAAGGTTGTTTGCCCCCCTGTCATTGCAAGATAGACTTCTGCTAAGATCTCGGCATCAAGTAAAGCGCCGTGCAGTGTTCGGTGAGAATTATCAATCTGATAACGTTCACAAAGCACATCTAAATTATTACGTTTTCCCGGAAACAAGCGTCTTGCCATTGCTAAGGTATCGGTAATAATACAGTGATCTGCTGTTTTGAAATTTAAGCCACAAAGGCGAAATTCGTAATCCATAAAGCCGACATCAAACGAAGCATTATGAATAACTAACTCAGCACCATCTATAAACTTGATAAAATCATGAGCAATATTTTTAAAAATAGGTTTGTCTTTTACAAATTCATCACTAATACCATGAACTTTAAAGGCTTCTTCATCGATTAAACGTTCGGGATTAATATAGACATGAAAATGATTTCCTGTTAATCGTCGATTAACAATTTCAACAGCACCAATTTCAATAATCTTATGTCCTTCATAATGATTATTGCCTTCTTGATTCATACCAGTGGTTTCTGTATCTAATACAATTTGGCGATTACAATTGGTTATCACGTTATTCTCTTTTTGTTTATCAATAATTGGGGAATGATCAAAATAATGGTATAGTTTAGCACTAAACGCTTCTAATGTTGAGACCCAATAGTATAGAGGGTTAACTCATTTATAGTAACAAACACTCGTTTTGGTTTTATCTTTAGCAGATAGCTAACAATTAATATCATTTTAAAAGATTATTAACATGCTCAAACAAATAGAAATTTATACTGATGGTTCTTGCTTAGGCAATCCCGGTCCTGGTGGTTATGCCGCGATATTAAAATATAAACAAACAGAAAAAATCTTATCAAAAGGTTTTTATAAAACAACAAATAACCGTATGGAATTACTTGCAGCAATTGTTGCTTTAGAAGAGATAAAACAACCTTGTTTAATTGAATTATTTTCCGATAGTCAATATTTGCGTAATGGCATTTTAAACTGGATCCATGCTTGGAAAAAAAACGGTTGGAAAACAGCTAATAAAAAACCAGTAAAAAATGCCGATCTTTGGACTCGACTAGATTCACTAGTACAAACGCATAAAATTGAATGGATTTGGGTAAAAGGACATGCTGGACATATTGAAAATGAACGTTGTGATGTCATTGCAAAAAGTATGGCTGAAAATCCAACTATGCATGACACGCTATTTGAACAATCTGCAGTTGACTAAGTGTTAATTCAATAAAAATAGCGTGATAATATTTAATAAATTTTGTTGAAAGGAGTTAGGTCATATGTTTCAATTGCATATTATTCCGGCATTAGCAGATAACTATATTTGGTTGCTCGAAAATGCCCATAGGCAAGTGATTATCGTTGATCCTGGTGATGGCAAACCTGTTATTAACTATCTAAACCAGCACCAACTCTCCCCCCTTGCAATTTTACTTACTCATCACCATATTGATCACCTTGGTGGTGTTAAATTACTGCAAGATTACTATACTGATATAGCCATTTATGGGCCAAGTGAAATTAATCTACCTTTAATATCACTATCTAATCAGCACACAATTACCATTGCTGATTTTAAATTTGATATATTAAAAGTACCAGGCCATACTTTAGGACATTTAGCCTATTACTGTGCGCCCTATCTTTTTTGTGGTGATACGTTGTTTTCGGCCGGATGTGGACGAGTTTTCGAGCAGCACTACCAGCAAATGTTAGATTCACTCAATAAATTAAAAAAGTTACCGGATAACACATTAATTTGTGCAGGTCATGAGTACACTTTATCGAATTTAAAATTTGCTACACACATGGTACCGGAAGACAAAAATATTACGCAATATTTAAATTATATTTCAAATAAAACAATAACTTTACCTTCAACGTTGTTGAATGAAAGACAAATTAATTTATTTTTGAGATGTAATGAAAAAAACTTACAAAGTAAATTCAATTTTAACAATGAGTTAGAATTGTTTACTTTTTTTAGGAGCCAAAAAGACAATTTTTAGGTATAATACTCAACTTAAATTCATGTTAAATCTTGTAAACTAATGAAAAAGTTAATAATTTTTACTGTGTTATGTTCTTTTTTAGGTGCATGTCAAAATCACGGAGCTCGCTATAATAGCACTTATAAAAAGCACAACTCTAAATCAATAATGACAACGAGTATCAAAAGTGGTGGTGTAAATTACTCATCAGTGACTCAAAATCCTTGGCAATTTATGTTAGCGCAAATCAATGTTAATGTGCCAGAGAATAGTCGAATTAAAGCTGAAAGAGAACGTTTATTACGTGATCCTCAAGGATTTGAAACTATCGCACTACGTTCTGAACCTTATGTATACTATATTATCAACCAATTACGTAAAAATAATTTACCGGTTGAGTTGGCATTAATTCCTTTAATTGAAAGTTCATACGATCCGATGGCAACCTCCTCTGCTCAAGCTGCGGGATTGTGGCAATTTGTGCCAATTACAGCCAAAGAATATGGATTAAAGCAAAGCAATTACTTTGATGGTCGCCGTGATTTGATTGCATCAACTAATTCAGCTATATCACTATTACAAAACCTTAATAGCAAATTTAATGGTGATTGGTTATTAACTCTTGCTGCTTATAATGCGGGTGAAGGTCGAGTTAGAAAAGCAATAGAAAAAAATCAAGCTAAAGGTTTACCAATCAATTATTGGTCTTTAGATTTACCTAGTGAAACCATGCACTATGTACCTAAGATTTTAGCCATCATTGATATTGTAAAAAATAATCAACAATATGGTATTAAATTACCCGATTGTAATTATGAAAATTCTTTAGTTCGAATCGATATGTCTAAAAATATCTCATTGGCTAAAATTGCCCAATATACTGGGTTATCACTCAATGATTTAATGACATATAATGCAGGGTATGTACAACAAACAGTAAATGGTCCTTTCCATCTGCTAGTTCCTTATGTTCATGCTGAAGATTTATTTAAAAAATTACAAGCAGAGAATCTGGTTGCTAATGAAATAACTGAACTATTACAAGACGTACCGCATGCTACAATGCCATTTGAAGTGAAATCGTCAACGATTAAGTATAGTTCAACAAATAATAAAACGGTTAATTCTATTTTAGGTAAAAATGGTAATAGCAGTAAAAAAATTACCTATCTTGTTAAAGCAGGTGATAACCTTTACTCTATCGCACAAAACTATCGTGTAAAAATTACCGATATACTTGAGTGGAATAAGTTAAAAAATTCGCGTGTAAAAGAAGGCGATATTTTAACTATCAACCTTGCTAATGCAAACCCAATCTAAAATTCACTAATAGAGGATTATGATCGGATGCCGTTGTACTAATAATTTCAGCCGCATCAAGTTGTAATCCTCGATAAAAGATAAAATCTAACGGTCTACCCATAAATGTTTTTCGAATATCGACAGAAAAATTGACCGGTTTCAATCCTATAGAACGAATCAGATGATATAAAAGATTTAAACGTTGACGACTCCACGCATTAAAATCCCCAGCCAAAATGACCGGTCCATGATGTTCTTTAATACGATTTAACAATATGAACATTTGTTGGCGATAAACTTTTACCCCCAAACTAAAATTAATAGCATGTATATTGGCGACTAATAATTGCTCTAAAGAGTGCTCAATCGGGTAATAGGTAATTAATGCTGACTTAGGTACTCTAATTAGTGGCTCTCTCTCTTTAAAAGATAATAAGGCAGTAGGTAAACTATCAGTTATGGTCATAACGCCTGCATAGATATCATTTAAACAATAAGCCGGAACATGATCAGCTATTTTATTATGCTTTGCAATAAAGTTTAATAATTGTGGTGTGGTTTGGGCCTCTTGTAATAAGATTATTTTGGTACTTTTTGCATATTGCTCCAAAATTTGAATACAATCCGCCCTTTTTTGCTTGAAAATATTCCAAACTAAAACTGAAAAAGAGTTTTGGTCAATTAAAGGTTGATTTACGATGATATGATGATTAGGTAAAATCAATTCAACATCATTATTTCCTTGATATCTTAATGTATAATCACGATTTTTAAACATACTAAACGGTCATTTTTTGTTTCAAATAATCATCAAATGATAATGTATCACTTTGCTCTTTCTTTTGCTGTTTTTCAATAGATAAAATACGTTGCTGAACAAAATCACCATCGGTTAATAACGATAGTGGTTCGGTAATAAGTTGTTTTTTATATTGAGTTGCAAGTACTAAACCAAATTCAGACGTACCTAAATCACTAATAGCCTGTAATGTTCTTGCTGAAAGTGTTAGCTCTGGCTGATCAAACATCAATTCTAATCGTTCACAAACTTTACGATATTGCTGTTGATCATCTTTATGATCTAAAACATCAGCAACACGCAGTAAGTCTTTAAATAAATCATGACCAACTTTAGAAAGCGGCTCATGATAACTATCACAACCTATACCAATTTCAAGCCCAGGTTTACGCCCTTCTATGACAACACGATTCCAGTTTAATTTTGCACATTCAAGCTCTTGGCTACTCATTTCGGGTGCGGGTGCTAAGGCACACCATATTAAAAATAGATCAATAAAACGAATTTGCTCCTCAGTAATACCAATCGGTGAGAATGGGTTTACATCTAAGGCTCTAACTTCAATGTATTCTATTCCACCACGTAATAAAGCATCTGATGGGGTTTCACCAGCCCTAGGCACGCGTTTTGGTCGAATTGGCGCATAGAATTCATTCTCTATCTGTAATACATGATCATTTAATTGACGGTAGTGACCGTCAACTTTGATACCTAATTTTGCAAATTCTGGGGATTTAGTTTGCGTTGCTCGTTTTAATCCTTCGGCATAAGTCTCAAGATGATTAAAAGTAATACCTAATTGTTTTTGAGCATTATTGGTATAGCCTATATCACTTAATCTTAATGAGGTCGCATAAGGTAAATAGCAATTACCATTGGTTTGTTCAATAAACGCTTTGGCTTTTTGGGGATCTTGAATGAAAGAAGAACACATAGAGGGTGATGCACCAAACAAAAAAGGAATGACCCAACCAAAACGATAATAATTACGAATTAATCTAAAATAGCCTTCAGAAATGACCGCTTTACCTTCTTCACTATTTTTAACACCATCACGAGCTTGCCAAAAAGCCATTGGTAATGAAAAATTATAATGCACGCCAGATATGGTTTGCATCATCGCGCCATAGCGATTTTTTAAACCTTCTCGATATGTTGTTTTGAAGCGTCCTTCATTTGATTTACCATATTGCGCTAAAATAATGTCATCTTCATTTGCGACAAAGCACGGCATGCTTAAAGGCCACATCATTTCATCACCAATATTGACACTAGCGTAACGATGTAAATCACGTAAAAACGTTAGCATATAATCGATGTTGGTATTAACTGGCGTAATAAATTCCAACATCGATTCGGCAAAATCTGTTGTGATCCATGGATGAGTTAAAGCAGCTCCAATTTTATTAGGAAACGGGGTCTTAGATAATGTACCATCAGGTAAAATACGCAATGTTTCACGTTCAACACCACGTTGAATACCTTGTAAAATAGTATAATGCTTTTCTAACCAGTTGAGTGCTTTAGAAACATCAGGAATCATAGTTTAGTGCTTCCTTAATCATATTTTTTATTAATATCATATTAACACAATTTGCCTTATGCTAAATGCAATTTTGATATTATTAAAATCATTAAATAAGTTTTTATAGAGTTAGTCGGCAAAAATGGTAACATTGATTGAACAAAGTGCCGATTCCAATAATCAAACTGATAATGTAAAGATGTTGATAGATAGAAAATAAAATGCAACGTTATTATTTGTTTATAAATTGAGTAGACTTTATTAGCCTACTCAATTTTAACTATTTTTAAAACTGAACCCTGATTTTACTTTTATTGTTGTGCTTTTTGATTAGCAAGATAGCTTTCATCAACTGGCGTTATCGCTTTGGTTTGATGATCGTAAATAAATGTTCGACCAAAACCAATTACAACGCGACCCACTGTTGGTGTGATTTTGTATAAATTGAAATCATTCATTTCAGCCAACATATAAACCATTTTACTGACTCGCTTAGCCAAATTATCAATAATGTGTTCAAACACATCTGAACTTCTTTCTATGATCTTAGCTGTCGCTTGTGATGTTATACGCCTACGAGCATAAATGTTTTTAGTGTTTGTTTCATCCTCAATAATTAAAAACGATAGGTTAGGATTTGTTTTAATATTTTGACTATGAGGCGCCAAATTAGAGATCAGAATATAGTAATCATTCCCATCAAAAAAGTAAGGTGAATAGCTAGTTTCAATACCAGTATCTTTATTTATTGTTGATAATATCAAGGTTAAAACTGACTCATGCAAACTATTTAAAGTATTATGTACAAGATCATTTGTGGACTCAGCCATAGAAAAACTCCTTTTTTATTTTAATTTAATCTTCAAATTATGTTTACTGTCATGTGTTATAAAATCAATTGATAACAATTGGTAAAATAATTTGAGACATCTGTATGTGAAATAATAATAAAGCTACTTGAGGGTAACTTACGTTGTAATAATTGTAATAGTTGTTGTTCTGATTTTTTATCGAGGGCATTGGTTGTTTCGTCCATAAATATCCAATCAGGTTTTTGCATCAATATTCTGGCGATTACTAAGCGCTGCTTTTCACCACCAGATAGTTTGTTAAAATCACAATCAAGTAATTGATTTTCGATATTTTCTGACGAAAAACCAACTACTAATAAAAGTGCTTTAATATGTGTTAAATTTTTTTCGAGTAAAGGCTCGGGATAGCTAACTGCATGCGCTAATCCACCTATTGGAAAGTAAGGTGTCTGAGATAAAAAGAGTATTTTTGATGCGGGTAATTGCACTGTTCCTTCATAATAAGGATAAATGCCAGATAATATTTTTAACAGTGTCGATTTTCCCACTCCAGATACGCCAGACAAAATTACCGATTCACCTTGGTTTAGCTGAAATGTTGGGCATTTAAGTAAAACTTTGCCCTGCGGAGTTTTTATGATCAAATTGTTAATTTGCAGAGTATTTATCGTATCTTCAGGTTGATCGGATTGACGATGTATTTCCGTAACAGATTGTGTATATTTGACAAATTGACACAACCGGTGACTACAAGCAATCAGTTCAGCCAATTTATTATAATTAAAAATAAACCAAGATAAATTAACCACAACATTACTAAAAGTTTTGCTAATTTGCATCAATGAACCTAAACTGACTTTGCCAATCAAATAAATCGGTAATGCAAAAAAAGTGGGAATTTGAAGTACAGTCAAATTATAAGGTCTTGTGAAACAACCTAATCGTAATTGACGCTTAATTAATTGATACCAATTGTTTTTTATTTCATCGAAATACTGATTTAAAATTTGCTTTTCAACATTTTCACCTTTTAATAAAACAATAGGCTCTTTCGATTCTCGAAACCGCGTTAAAGCAAAACGATAATTTGCTTCTTTATGTTGTTGTTCAACTAAGAGTTTTTTTAAAGGTCTTCCTAACCAATGGGCAAGGCATGAGCAAAATAATACATACAACGGCGCTAACCAAATCAGATAATGAGAAATACTGATATTGATACCGCAAATACTAAAAGCTAATACAAAACTGTCGGTAATTTGCCATAACAAGACAAAATAAGAAAAAAGTCCTATTAACTGTGTAATAAATGAAAACCCTTCATTGGTTAATTTCTCAACAAATAACTGACAATCTTCAGCTATCCTTTGATCTGGATTATCAATTTTTTGTTGTTTGTTATTAAGATACCAATAAGCTCTATTATCAATCCAATAATCTAAAATCTTATTATTAAGTGTATTACGCCAAGTAATAGTCAAAACTTTTTTTAAATAATCAGCAATAAGATAAGTCATCGCCCCTAAAAAAGTTAATAAAATAAAAACCATTATTTGATTTAAAACACCCTGCATATCATACTTTTCTAATGCATTATAGAAGTTTTTATTCCAACCTATCATTTCGAGGCTGATTTTTATTAGAATAATATTCAAGCTAATGACAATAAATGCATAACCAAATCCCAACTTACCTTGTTTTGTATTGCAACATAACTTAATGAGCAAAAAAATATTTTTTAAGGTTTGCAACATCTTTACTCTCTATACTGCCTATTACTCATCAATATGATCAATTCTTTAAACAAAAATTGATCATTAATTAGATTTAAATTTTTTAGAAACTAACCGCTATATCAAAACCAAATGTTCGTCCCGGTGCGGTTTGCAATTCCAATGGATTGGTTGCTTTCACATTATCTTTCGGATCTTTATAATAAGTACTGAACATAGGCCATTTAAAATAACGTTTATCGAAAATATTTAAGACTGAGGCTCTTAACGTGATATGTTGATTAGGATGCCAATTAAAATAGGCATCATAAATGGCATACCCTTGAGGTTTAAATACGTCGCCTGCTGTCTCGTCATCTTTTGATACATGGCTAACCGCTTTAGAAAACGAACTCACAATCTCACTATCTAAGTTAAGGTCGGGTTGATGCCATTTAATGCCAAGATTACCTTGTAAAGGCATCGCTTCGTTAAAGTAAGATTTTTTCTCGCCAGGTGAAGATTGCTTTTTACCATACTGGTATGAGGCCGAAGTGTTCAAAGACCAATTCTCTAGAAAATGCCACTCAGCAGATGACTCTATCCCCCACATATTAACGTTAGATAAATTTTTGTAGGTATAATCTTTAGGCCCAACCTGAATAAAGTTTTTAATATAATTACTATAATTGGCTTTAAATAGACCAAAACTAAACCAGCCTTCTAAAAAATCACCGCGTAACCCCGTCTCATACGATTTTACTTTTTCGGGTTTTAAATTAGGATTAGGAATCAAATTCATTGAAGCCGAAGGTAATGAGGTATATAGCTGTTGCGCCGTTGGCATTTTAAAACCTTCGGCATAACGTGCATAAATTGAATATTGATCAGTAAGGGAAAAAAGTGTACCGAGTTGTGGGATTAAACGATGTGAAGTCAATTTACGAGGCTCTTTGTCTTTAATCACCACATAGTAATCATCAATATTGGGTTTGATTTCATAAGTGGCATAACGTAACCCTGGTTTGATTTTAAAGCGCTCTGTAATTAAATGAAATTCATCTTGAAGATAGATGTCTGCTCGACGAGTTTTTGCATTGGCAAAGTTAAATCCGCCACCAATTGTTTTTACACCATTTTTAGTGCTCTCATTACGATAATGGCTACGGGTTATATCACCTTGAAAACCATATACTAAATCATGCGCTGTATCTAAAAAATCAAAGCTAGAATTTAATTGTAAATCAAACTGTAAAAACTTCTCTTTATAATCATTAGTAGTATAAGTATAGATAGGTTTATTTTTCTTATCTCTCTGTTCACGGTGAGATTTTAAATATCGCTCTTGGGGTGAATAAGAAATCACTGTTTTTATTTGATCAACAAAATTTACCGAAGGTGACCACGTATCATCAATGGCATAATGTTTTCGTGTTTGTATTTGAGTGCGCTTATAGTCGCCATTAAAGGTTCCCGAAGATTGCAAACCATAATCATACAGCTGTTTTACATAAGAGTTTGAACGAAAATGTTCAAAAGTTAATTTTGTTTCGCGGTTATCATTATGGAAAACCAACTTAGATAACAGGTTTTCTGCTTTAGCATCTAATGGATTAAGTTTATTACATCCGATGGCTTCATCCCCTCTTGGGCACCCCCAAATTCCCCCATTAGCTTTAGCTTTTCTTAACTTAGCTTCTTGATAATCACGCCGACTAAAACTTAGTAAAGCTTCTAAATTTGGCATTAATTCGAAAGCAAGCATACCCGTTTTAGTATTTTGTTTATTTAAACTATCATAAGCACCATTAATTTGCACTGCATAAGGCTTATTCTGCAATAAATCACTTGGATCTAATGTTTTAAAGGCAACCACACCGCCCAGTGCGTCCGCTCCCCATAATACAGAGCCCGGACCACGAACAATTTCAACCGCTTTTATTGTTGATAAATCGATAAAATTACGGTTGCCATCTTGTAACCCTTCTATGACTCTCGCACCATCAACTTGCATTTGTATGCGGTTACCTGTCATTCCTCGTATTCTAATTCCACCTAAATTACCAAAAGGATCAGTCCCCGAGGTTTGTCTGCTAACAGTAACGCCGGGAAGATAGCGAACTACATCTTCCATTGTTGACATTTGATGATCTTCGATATTTTTTTTATTAATCACATCAACCGTTTCGGGAATGGCCAATTTTGCTTTCTTTTGTCGACTAGCGGTTACCGTAATGGTATCTAAATCATCATTTTCAGCATAAACCTGAAATGTCATTGAAGCAGCCAGAATAGTTAACAATACTTTATTTACTTTCATCCTGTTTTAAAAACCCTATCCATATGAACTATATTAACTATTGCTCCAATATTTGATAATTATCATTTTTTATTTTTTAATCTAACAAATTTAATTAAAATTATCAATGATAATAATTACCATTTACATATGATAATGATTATCATGTTGACGATATATAAATTATATTCAATCAAATTAATAGGTTATATAAAAACGCTTTGTGCTTAATAAAATAGAAGTAGTCGTGCAATAAAAATGGTAATTTGTATAACGTTCATAAAAGTGATGAAAAATAATTACCATTAATAATGCGTGGTTAATAGCATAAAGAAAATTGAGAACTGGCTATGGGGAAACTAATCTTTTTTTTGTAATAAGACTAATATTTCCATATGAGAGGTATGTGGAAACATATCAAATAATTGAGTTTTTAAGATCTTATAGTTAGATAATTCATTTAAATCATCTACTAATGACGTCAAATGACAACTCGAATATAAAATGTAATTTGGCTCAACCTGTTCTAAATATTGCATAAGCGTTTTACCTGCCCCACGTCGAGGAGGATTGAGTAACACTAAGTCAGGAATATCGTGCTGATTAATGGCAAATTGAGTTGCATCGAGTGATTTAAAAGTTAAATGTTTAAACCCAAGTTTTTGAGCAGATTTATTGGCACATTCAATTGCATCACTACTGATTTCAATTCCTGTTAACTTAATATCATTGCAAATAGTATTATCAATATTTGTCACACAACTTAACCCAAAACCACCTACCCCACAAAAAAGGTCCCAAATAGAGTTAATTGGTAAATGAGTGACCCAGTCACTTGCAGTTTTATACAGATTTTCAGCAACATAGGTATTAGTTTGAAAAAAACTTTTCGATTTGATATAGAGTTTAATATTATTTAATTTTATTGGTAAATATGGATTTTCAGTAATAACCAATTCTTGTTCACCCTCTAAAATTGCGGCATGATTAGGTTGAATATTAATTGATACTACGTGTAAATTTTGTATGTAACTTTGTAACTGACTGATTGTATTTTTAATTTGTTCAACAAATTTTAAGGATCTTAGGACAAATCGTAACATATAACTGTTTTGATTATTACTAGCACTTTCAGTAATAATAATGAATTTCAATTCACCTTTTCGTTTATTAATATTATAGGGAACTATTCCTTGTTTACGAATATAGCTACGTACAATTTTAAGAATGCTTTGCATGCTATCACTGTAAAGTGGACAATCACATAAATCAACAGCTTGTCCCTGGTGTTGTATACCTAAGATTGGTTTTTCAACTGTTCCAAGTACTGCCATTTTTGCTTTATTACGAAACCCTTTTTGTTCACTGGCAAAAGGCGCTTTTAATTCTAACGGTTGGAAAGGTGTTAATTGTTTAATCAATTGTTGTTGTTTTTCATCGAGTTGTGTTTGATAAGGTCGTTCAATCCATGGACACGATAAACACTTTTTTTGCTGATAATAGCGACATTGCATGATGATAAAACCTATTTTTTTAATGTATATTTTATTGATAATTTTTTATGAGTGATGATTTCTATTCAATTTTATACTAAAACATCAGCTTACCTTAATTTTTTTACCAAACATTTCAACATTTTTCGATTCATTGTAAATATACTAATAGCTATGATTTGACGAAATACCGGTATATGATAGGATAATGCCGTTAATATTATAGGAACGAATTAATGTCTATCAAGTTAAAAACTCCCGATGAAATCGAAAAAATGCGTATAGCTGGTAAACTTGCCGCTGAAGTATTAGAAATAGTTGAACCTTATGTTAAACCCGGTATAAGTACAGGTGAACTTGACCAAATTTGTTATGAGCATATTGTTAATGTTCAAAAAGCAATTCCTGCCAATATTGGTTATTGTGGCTATAAACATACTAGTTGTATTTCAATCAATGATGTAGTTTGTCATGGCATTCCAAGTTTCGAAAAAAAAATTAAGGATGGTGATATTCTTAACATTGATGTCACTGTTATTAAAGATGGTTATCATGGCGATACCTCACGAATGTATATTGCGGGTAAACCAACAATTGCCGGTGAAAAATTATGTCAAGTCACTCAAGAAAGCTTATATGAAGCAATAAAAATTATTAAGCCTGGTATTCGTTTAAAAGAAATCGGTAAAACGATTCAAAAATATGTTGAAAAATTCGGTTTTTCATCAGTTAGAGAATATTGTGGTCATGGTATTGGTAATGTCTATCATGATGAACCACAGGTATTGCATTATGATGCTGACGATGGCGGAGTGATTTTAAAACCGGGAATGACTTTCACTATCGAGCCAATGGTTAATACCGGCGATTGGCGTACTCGCACAATGAAAGATGGTTGGACAGTTAAAACAAAAGATCATGGTCTTTCTGCACAATATGAACATACTATTTTAGTCACCGATAACGGCGTTGAAGTGTTAACCTTACGCAAAGATGAAAACTTTCCTCGCATTATTGAACACTAAATAAAAAAGATTCAACAATGATACAGTTGTTGAATCTTTCATTACTTATTATTTTTAGCAAACCACCATTTTTTATTCGCTATCTATTGTTTAACTAACCAATACCAAACAATTCACTTTATTAGTTAGTTATACTGTTAATGATTAAAGTCAATAAAACAATAGATAGCAATAAATATTGATCTTTTTCGATACACTTTATCTATCAATATAATAATGTATAAAGTTTACGTCGATAAGCACTTGCCAGAGGATTACTGGTACCAAGAGCCGCTAATAGATCCAGCAATGTTTTTTTCACTTGCCCATCTCCAGCATTGAGATCTTTGGTCAGCGGTTGATATAATAATTCTAACGCTTCTTCATGACGCCCTACCTGCATTAATTGAGAAGACAATTGAATCATTAATTCTATATTATCGGGATGTTGAGCTAATTGCGCTTGCAACAATTGTAATTCAGGTGAATTAGCTGCTTGTTCGAGTAGTTCTATTTCTGCTTGTAAACCATGAAAAGTGGAATCCTGATCTTGCAATGGAATGGTACTAAGTACCTCTTTTGCTTCACTTAATTGTTTGAGTTCTATTTGCGATTTAGCAAGCATTAGTGCAATATCAGATCTTGGCTTACCTAGATGATCGGTCAAGGCTTTCCAAGCTTGTCTTAACAAAGGTAAAGCTTGTTCGTATTTAGCTTCATTAAATAATGATTGTGCTTCGATTAATTTTAATTCATCTTCATTTGGTAATACTTTAGCTAAAAAATCCCTTATCACTTGCTCTGATTGTGGTCCTTGAAAACCATCTACAGGTTGGCCGTTTTGGAATAGATACACAGTTGGTATTGCTCTTAAACCAAATTGAGCCGCTAGCATTTGCTGTTCATCACAATTGACACTTGCTAATATAAATTGCCCATTAAATTCGTTTGCTAATTTTGTTAGTGTTTGTGTCATTGTTTCGTGTTCTGGACTTCGTGCAGACCAAAAGTAAAACAATATCGGTGATAGCGATGACTTTTCAATAATTGCTTGAATATTGTGTTCATTCACATCAAAAATAAATTGGTTTTGCATAAATGTTTCCTAAATTTTTCGGCTTATTATTTATTAGATAAAATTTTATCCATTAATCTATCGGGAAGCAAACGTTTAGCGATAGCAGCAAGTTTAGTGACTTTTGTTACCCTGTAACGAATTTTTGGCTTATTACTCTCTAATGCATGATATAAATAAGGTAATACCGCTTCAGGAAGAAGCGTAAATCGTTTAGCAATAGGTGGATTTTCTATAGTATTATTCTTTTCAGTTTGATTAACATTACTGGAAAAATAGGTTTTTAAGGGACCTGGTTCAATTAAACAAACTTTAATATTGGTTTTATATAATTCTAATCTTAATACGTCTGACCATGCTTCTAACGCATATTTGCTTGCAGAATAAGCCCCCCGACCAGGGGTTGCTACGATGCCCACAATAGAGCTTGTTTGAATAATTCGGCCTTCATTTTGTTCAAGCATTGCAGGAAGCAGTAATTGGGTTAACTGGTGAACACCAAAAAAATTGGTTGAAAATTGAGCTTCTAATTGCTCACGATTAATGGTATTTAACCGACCATAAACACCAAAACCTGCATTATTAAATAATGCATATAATTTACCATCAGTTAATGTTAACACCTCTTTTGCTGCCTGTTTAACTGATTCAGGGTTATCTAAATCAAGTAATACTGTTTCAAACCCTTGCTCAATAAGTTTTTTCTGGTCAGACGCTTTACGACACGATGCAATAACGCGATATCCACGTTTTTTTAAAGCAATCGCTGAAATCAAACCAATACCACTAGAACAACCGGTAATAAATATTGTTCGCAAATTTGGTCACTCCTTTGTAATGATATATTGTCAAGTTAATCCTCTGCAATTATGATAGCACATCTAAATTTAAGTGAGTTAATCAAAGCTAAGAGGATTAAATGAAAATCGCGATTATTGCCGCAATGGAAGAAGAAGTTGCTATATTAAAAACTAAAATCAATCACTATCGTGTAGAAAACCATTTAGGATGTGATTTTCATTTAGGTCAAATTGCCGGTTGTGACATTGTATTGCTCCAATCCGGTATCGGTAAAGTTGCAGCAGCATCGGGCACAACATTATTATTGAATAATTACAACGTCGATGCCGTTATTAATACGGGTTCAGCAGGAGGATTATCATCTAAACTTAATATTGGCGATATTGTTGTGTCACAGGATGTTTTTTATCATGATGTTGATTTAACTGCTTTTGGATACCTACCAGGACAAATGTCTGGCTGCCCTGCCACCTTTAAATCTGCTGAAAAATATCAATTACTTGCTGAAAACTGCATAAAAAAACATGGCGTCAATGCAATTGTAGGTTCGATTGGTAGTGGCGATGCATTTATTAATGGTAAAAACCATTTAGATAGAATAAAACAAACCTTTCCTGATGCAATTGCTGTTGAAATGGAAGCTGCAGCAATTGGTCATGTATGTTGGCTTTTTAAGGTGCCGTTTGTTGTGGTGCGAGCAATTTCCGATAATGGTGATAATGAATCAGCAATTGATTTTCAATCATTTTTAAAACTTGCTTCTGCACAGTCATCGTTGATTGTAGAATCAATGTTGAGTGAACTTGCGTGAGTTACCTTTTTTGGTTTGACCTTTTAGGCACTATTGTATTTGCTATTTCTGGCGTATTGTTAGCCGCAAAAAAAGAGATGGATCCAATTGGTGCACTTGTTTTAGCTGTTATTACCGCTATTGGCGGTGGAACTATTCGAGATATGGTGTTAAATCATGGACCGATTTTTTGGATAACTGACTCAACAGATTTATATGTTGCTATTATCGCCTCACTAATAACCATGTTGTTGTTGCGTTATTCATCAACCCTTACTATTCCTAAATGGTTATTTTCGGTATTAGATGCAATTGGTCTTGCTGTATTTGTCGGTATTGGGGTAAACAAAGCTATTGACTCTCAAGTCAATAGCCTAATTGCTGTGTGTATGGGTGTTATGACAGGTGTTGGTGGTGGAATTATACGAGATGTACTTGCCAGAGATATTCCTATGGTTTTTAGAACTGATATCTACGCAACTGCCTGCATAATCGGTGGAACAACACATGTCATTGCTTATAACGGACTTAATTTGCCGTTAGAGATATCCACCCTGCTCGGTATTTCAGTTACACTTATTATTCGCCTATTAGCGATTTATCGTAATTTAACACTACCTATAGTTGGATTAAAAAAATAATCGCCATCACAATACTCTTGAACTTTTACTGCTCATTCGCGATATATTTTTCAAATAAAGGCTTTCGCCAACCAGATAAAATATCAGGTAAAGCATCGGTTTTATCTATTTGCCATTTAACATACTGATTGATTAATCGTCTTGATAATAACAAATCTTGATTCAACCCAGTATGCTCAGCAATATCTTGTGCTGCTTGTTTTAATTTATCTGCAATATATTTGTAGTTAGGGTAAGAGTTCACTCGACGAATAGGTGGAATGTCTGGAATAGGCTCTAATAAAATAGCTAAAATAGCCTGTCCATATAACCGTATTTCCTTGCCATTCATACCTAATTTATCAAGTTCAGCCAAGGAACTTGGCGAATAACGCGCTATTTTAAATAGTGTTTCTTCATTCACGACAAAATTTAAAGCGATATCGTTTTGTTTAGCGGTATTATAACGATAACGTGCGAGTTTATATAATTGACCTAAACTTTTGCCCTTTAGTTGCCAACTGTTTTTAATATTAAGATAAGCATCATCTGGATTAATGATTTCGCACTTACGCTTAATTACGGTTTGGCATTCTTGATAAGCTGCCGTTAGATAACCTTGTTTCGTTAATTGCGTTTTAAGTAAATTCATCAAAGGGAATAGATACAAAACATCATTAATAGCATAATTACATTGCTTTTCAGTTAATGGACGTTTTAACCAGTCTGTACGCGTTTCACTTTTATCTAATTCAACATTTAAATATTTGTTAACTAAGCTGGCATAACCGCTGCTTATTGGATTATCTAAAAACGAAGCGAATATTTGGCTATCAATAATTGGCGTTGGCAAGCAACCAAAAAAGTGTAAAAAGACTTCAATATCTTCACTGCAAGAATGAAAATATTTTTCAATAGTAGGATTATTTAAGATAGCTAAAAAAGCCTGCCAATCAGTAATTGCTAGCGGATCAATCAGGGCAGCATATTCACCATTAAACACTTGCAACAATCCTAAATGAGGATAAAAAGTCCGAGTGCGCACAAATTCTGTATCCAAAGCAATTGCATTGCTATTGGCAATTTTTACGCAGTATTGATTTAACTGCGCATTATTGGTAATAAATTGATATGGCAAGGTCTGTTTCCTAATTAGTTTAGTTAGTGCTTGATGCTGGTTGTTTAGCAAAATCGATATCGATAACTGCGATTTCAGAACGCGTCATTAAACGAATTGGCGGTCCCCAAAGACCATAACCACTACTCACAATACTAACAAAAGGTTTCTCATTATCTTGATAGATGCCGTGGGCATTTTTATACATTGCCGCAACGAGCAAATTAATAGGAAACACTTGTCCACCATGAGTATGACCTGAAATCATTAAATCCACTCCTAACGAAGCAGGTTCAACTAAATCTTTCGGTTGATGATCCAATAAAATAACTGGGCTTTGCGTATCAGTAAACATCATCAAGTCAGATAAAGAAGCCCGTTTTACATCATATAACGCAGATGAAAAATCATCGCGCCCAACCAGGTTAATACCGACATCATCCAGATAAACTATATCATCTTTTAACACTTTCATATTCGCTTGTTGAAAGGCATTAATGATATCTTGTTCACGATTATTCGGTTCCTTTGTACCTAAATATTCGTGATTACCGAAAATGATATATGTACCATATTTTGATTTTAATTGCTGAAATTGTTTATAAAAATCTTGCTCAATAAATGGTTTTAAACGTTTATCTAACGTATCACCAGTAATAACAATAAAATCGGCATTCAAACTATTCACTTTATCAACCATTTGTTGAATCATTCTATGTGTAGTTAATTCATTGATATGAATATCTGTAAGCTGAACAATACGTAAATGATCAACATTAGCCGGTTTATTAATTTTAACTTGATAATTAACAATTTTAGATTCGAAAGCCATCTCATGGCCATAACAAAATAGTGCGAGAACACAAATGATATAGATAATTTTGGTCGCTAAATTGGGGCTAAATTTATTTTTAATAAGTTTATGCACAATATCAAACAATAAAGTGACAAAAATAGCGCAGATAATTAAACCGAAAGTAACATTCGCCAATAAAGGCAGCCAATATGTAGACAAACTATCAAATATCTTAGAAAGTACTAAAGATAAACTCGCGATACCAACAAAAAACCAATAAGCAATTTGATATACACCACGTGGATGACATTTAAACCAAAATTGCCAACGTTTGCCTAAATAGATAGCGATCAGAATGCTAACAACTATGGCAATAAGCGCAATAAAACTCATAATTACCCGAACAATTGAACCTAAAAAATGGTATGATAACAGAATTAATTTCTATAGTACCAATAACTTTTATGGATATCAAAAAAGACCAATTATTTTCGACACCCATTGATAAATTAGGCGATTGGACATTTGACGAAAAGGTTGCAGAAGTTTTTCCTGATATGGTGCAACGTTCGGTTCCTGGTTATTCTAATATTATCTCAATGATTGGCATGTTAGCAGAAAGATTCGTTCAACCAAATTCAACAGTTTATGATTTGGGGTGCTCTTTAGGTGCGGCTACTCTCTCTATTCGACGTAATATCAATCATGCTAATTGTCGTATTATTGCAGTAGATAATTCCGAACCCATGGTTGAACGTTGTAAACGACACATCGAAGCATACAAAGCTAAAGTTCCTGTTGAAGTCATCTGTGATGATATTTGCAATATTAGTATGCAAAATGCATCAATGGTGGTACTTAATTTTACCTTACAATTTTTAACCCCAGACAATCGTCAACGTGTTTTAAATAATATCTATCAAGCATTAAAACCTAATGGTATTTTGGTCCTTTCTGAAAAATTTAGTTTTAGTGATCCAACTATTGATGAATTACTGTTCAATATGCATCATGACTTTAAACGTGCGAATGGCTATAGCGAACTTGAAATTAGTCAAAAACGAAACATGTTAGAAAATGTGATGCTGACCGATTCGATCAAAACACATAAAAAACGCTTATCTCAGGCAGGGTTTAATCATATAGACACTTGGTTCCAGTGTTTTAATTTTGGATCTATTATCGCAATCAAATAATGTATAAATGCAAACACAGATAACAAGGAATAACACATGATCGACTTTGGTGATTTTTACCAGATAATCGCAAAAAGTAAACTGAGTCGTTGGCTTGAGGTTTTACCGGCACAACTAGCCAATTGGCAAAAACAAAACATTGATAATCGCTTTAATCAATGGCTCAACAGTATTAAGCATCTACCGTCTATCACGCCTTATCAAATTGATTTATTGCATAGTGTCACAGCAAAAACCGAACAACCGCTAACTAATGGCGAACAATTACGGATTACGCAGTTATTAAAAACCATGATGCCTTGGCGTAAAGGACCTTTTAATTTGTATGATATTTATATTGATACCGAGTGGCGTTCAGATTGGAAATGGCAACGATTAATCAATCATATTGATACCTTAGAAGGTAAAACAGTTTTAGATGTTGGCTGTAATAGTGGTTATCATTTATGGCGTATGATTGGTGCTGGAGCCAAATTGGCTGTGGGCATTGATCCAATGGCGCTTTATTTATGCCAATTTGAAGCAATCCGTAAATTATTAGGTAATGACCAGCGAGCCCACCTATTACCACTAGGTATTGAAGAGTTACCCAAACTCAATGCTTTTGATACCGTATTTTCAATGGGCGTTTTATATCATCGTCGCTCCCCGCTTGATCATCTCTATCAATTAAAAGATCAGCTGATTAAGGGTGGACAATTAGTATTAGAGACACTTGTCATTGATGGTGAGCTGCATCAAGCGCTAATGCCCGGTGAACGTTATGCTCAGATGCGTAATGTTTATTTTATTCCATCAGTACCCACCATGATTAACTGGCTCAATAAATGTGGTTTTACCAAAGTTAAGCTTGTTGATCTTTCGACTACTAGCTTGGATGAACAACGTAAAACAGAATGGATGACATCTGATTCACTGGCTGATTTTTTAGATCCCAATGACATAACCAAAACCGTAGAAGGCTATCCTGCCCCAATGCGGGCAGTATTTATTGCTAAAAACTAGTCTACAAACCAATAATAGACACAAATAGTGATGATGAGTGTTAATCAAAATGTCTCTTTAAAATGACTAACAATTGGCACAATAAATGATTCGCAATAATGCGGTAATAGTCATTGCCTGACTGCGATCTTTTGCCTTACCCAACAGTAATAGATGAATATTGTGAATGAAATTACAATACATGATTTATAACTTGAATAATGAGTTTTTGATGAGCAGTTAGTCAATCCTTATTTAAACATATTAACGATGTAGATTTGGCGAAAACCAATACGCTAGTAGCCAGTTTGGGCTTTTATGTGGAATAGGAAGTGGTATCAATAAATACGTTATGTTTGGATAAGACTTTTACAAAATATGGGCATTATTTTATTAAAGCTTATCCAATAGCGATTAGCTAACGCATTCTTAACTAAAAATATTACTGACAAATTTCTTTAATCGATAGCGTAGCTGGTACGTTACGATCATCAGAATACTGAAAACGAAATAAAAAACGAATATCATAAAAACTCAAGACATTGACAACATCTTGCTTATTACAAAATTCATCTTTAAGCTGAACTCTAAAATAATCAGAAAGATCCTGTACGGGTAGGGTTTGGCTATCTGCGGGAATTTTATACTCAAATATAATGTTATTACTATTTGCGCTAATATTGGTTAATTCGGTACCATCTGCCGTCTTATATGGAAACTTACCGTTTTCACCTAAAATCGATTTTTTTGCACTATTCACAATAGCCGAACTTACTTTAGATACTGGCGGTAATTCATCGCAATAAGCTGATGAAAACATCAATAATCCAATCAATATCGCTGCTGATTTCGCTAATTTTTTCATTGTGCTATCCCTTATTGTATTATTTAATCTTACCCGATAAAAAATGCTCATTCACTATTTTGAGTAAGTACTCTAGTAACTGCTGATAATTATCAAATATTTATTCATTAATATATTTGATGGTTATCTTACACAAAATTTTTTATAAAAAAAGAGTATTTAATTAAGTTAGTACATTTTTATTGTGCAATTGATCTTAATAAGATAGGTAGTGATAGACATTTTCTCAAATCAATTATTTTTAGTTTATCAATATATTCAATACATTAAATATAAAGCATAGCTAAACGTTCATCTTTATCAAGCTGAAATAAGACTGGCAAAGTTACATCAAATAACACTCAACGGCTATTATTAATCCATTCCATTATAACGACGCTATTACCATAAAAATAAAGAATAAGTTAAAACAAAATAGATAGCTAGTCCAAGTTAAACGAATTAGATTATTTGCTTTATTTAAGTGATTGATAATATTCAACTCATCTAACATCAACTAAATAAAAAACAAATTTGAAATTGACTAGCTAGCAAAAGAATTAAATATGGTGGGCATCTTATAATGTCATGTTATCAAATAAAAAATTAAAAAAATTATTTTAGCATTGAATTGGAATGTTTTATTTTTAAATAAGAGATGATTATTTAATAGTTTTTAATCACTATTCATTATTTACATCACCCATTTTGATAAGTGCCCTTTTCAATTCGTTATACTCTTGCGGTGTGATATCACCTTTTTCTTTAAAGGCTATTAGCCGCTCTAGTTTATCTAAAATTTTATCATATATAACCACTTCTTTATCCGTATCCATCTGATTAAACTCTCCTTGACCATATGCTAACCATTGTAATGATGCACCTGTTTCGTCCATACATTTAATGACTAAATCAGAAGGAAACAAATCTCGTTTATAACGAATGGATAAGCTTGCAGCAGATGTACCCAAATAATTGCTATATTCAACTTTGGATCGAAAACCATAAGCCTCAATGATTCTATCTAATACTTTAGCTCCACCAGAATTAAAATTAATACTCATAATAAATTAAGCTCAGATAAAAATAATTAAAAAAACATTAAACTCAAACTAATATAATTTTATATTCAATTTAACTTTGTAAGTTAAATTAAAACACAATCATAAATTACAATTAGCTAGGAATAATGCACCATGATGACATCAATTTCAATCTCTATTTCAGCGAGTTATATTACGATTGACAAACTTGTTTGGATATAGGCATGAATGCTGATTAGGCAAAATATATCCGTGAAGAATATGATTCACGAACAAGCCGAATAGAAAATAACCATAAGCTACATGACTGAGTTTATCCATAAAAGTCTAAATTATATAATCCTTTACTTAACTTACTCAAGGATCCATTATGAGTCATAACGCATATTTAAGCACTAAATTATGGAATAAGCCAATACTAATTTTTTACAAATTAATAAATTTAATCTAAAAACTGGGTATAAAATTATGAATAGTTAATTTTTCGAAAAAAATTATTAAAGACGTTTTTTATAATGCTCCATTTTACTGGCATCTCATAACCATCATAATATGCTTATTTGAAAAAATATACGATATATTTATCCATTAATTAATCATTTGAAAAGATAAACCAATTCTAAAAATGCAAATTAAACTCACTTTATTTTTTCTAAGAAAAATGTTTAATAAAAAATAATTGGAAACCGTTAGTATTATAACTAATTAAAAGATATATAACTTTAATAAAATTAAACGATCTTTTCACACATTTATTTTAACCAAACACCGACTTTTTTGAATTTATCGGGATAGCAAAAATAAAAAATTAACGGTATAGTGTAAATGCAGATTAGTCTAGGTTAAAAGCCAAATAATGGTTTTTTTAAAGGTCTGTTCTGAAAGTGATTTTTAAAACAACATTAGTAAAACCGATCCAAATGTATCGTTAATGTTAGCTAAAATAACATTTTGTTAAATAACCAGAAAAATTCATAACATTCTGATTAATCAATAATATTATCAACTAACAGTTGGTCGGAAAGGTAATTATTATTAACTGTATAGAAATGCAGTAAAAGGGTAATAAATAATGGATGAGTTAGAAAAAATAAAAACAATTGAACGGGCTGAATTACTTTCAAGAGTTATTACTGAAAATTTGAATTTAAGGGAACGGGATAAAGACATAGCGCTGTTTTGGTTTCGTGATTTGCTAGAGCCATTAAAACAACAAATATTAAACGAGCAAGCAAATAATCGAAAAGGTAACACAAATTGGTTACCTTTTGATGAAACGTAAAACAATTATTTTTTATTTGGATGAGGATCTTTCACAGAATCACCTTGACCTGACATCACATACCAACCATTTTTGCTATGCGGTTTTTTATTATAATCAGGGCAAGGTGGTAAAGATTTCTTACTTTGGTTTGAATAAATATAACCACAGTCGGCACACTTATAAGTGCCAGCTGAAACATCACTACCGTATGCAGCAAATTTTTGTACCATAATAAGCTTCTCCAGTAAGGTTATGTTAGCGATAAGCACATTACTTATCAGTACTATATAAACGCGGTTTCAATAAAAAATCAAGCTTGGTATTAACTTTATTTTGTTTCATTCGTTTGGCTATCAAAAGCAAAATAGTGATATAAAAATATAATCTATTAAAAATAATAAAATTAATCTGATTTGCAAGCATTATTAATTCATGATAAATTTTTTGAACTAATTAAATGACAACAATTTTGATAGTAAAATTGGAATTAGTTTGCTCAAAGGTAACGTTAACCTGTAGTCTATTTTTATCAACTGATTTCTTAACAACCTTTAATTAACAAAATTACTAAATAGTGTTAGCTGATAAACAATCACAAAACTGGATTATTAAACATAAAAGATCGTCTCGATCTTAATACCATTTATATATTTAAACGACGTAAGCATTCAAACTCAATTTTTTCTCTATGATTGTTTAGGCTATCTTCTGGATAAATGGTTTCAAAGACATTAACCATTTTAAATTTATTCTGTGAATAATACTCAATACTTTTATGAACATTTCTCATTCCACCATGAGCTATTTTTAACTGTTTAGGTTTATCATAAAAAGTTTTTAAATCAAAGGGGTATGAATCTGTTTCTGTTTTCCATAAAAGCTGGCCACCTTCTAACAGATAATTAATATTGCCCTTTTCGGTTTTAACTTCACCATAATCCTCAAAAGCGCCATTTCGCCATTTAGCAGACTTTAGATTTGAAACACAAGACCAACTACCAATAAGCATTTGTTCGGTGACTTTATTTTCACTGCATCCAAACATGACTAAACACACTAGTCCAATAATTATATTTTTATTCATATCATTCCATTACTTATAAATTGAGTATCAATAGTAGGTGATTTAACAATAAGGATCAATTAAAAAGACGAACAAAATTCTTTTATCTCAAAATAAAACAAAAAAACAAATAAAAAAATCATAAATAGAAGCATATAAAATAAAAATGCGAATCTACTCTGGGTAATCAATTAATGAAAATTGGTCTATTCTAATAAAGATATCAACCGGTGACTTAACAATTTGTTCCATCGTCTACTCAAATTTAGCGAATTTATTCAAGGTTATTTTATTCTATCCAACCAATATTCGATGCGCATTACCAAAATCAATAATTGCGCATCCATTAGGTTGAATAATCACCTCTATAAGCGAAAAATCAGCAATAGTAAATTTTGCCCCTAAAGTCATTAGCGATTCATGACCAACACCAACACAATATGTTCCTGCAGCCACAGCAGATTTAACGCCACTGATTGAATCTTCAAAGACCATTGCCTGTTTTGCTGCAATATTAAGATACTTGATAGCCTTTAGATAAGGGTCTGGATAAGGTTTACCTCGAGTGACGCTGTCACGATCAATAATGACCGAAATACACTCCTTCACTTTCAATAAATTCATGACCGAATTGACTTTGTCTAGCCAACTGCTGGTAACGATGGCGACTTTCACACCAGCTTTATGTAAAGCAGTAATGAACTTAGCAACGCCAGCAATTGGTTTGTAAATCGCAGTGTTTTCAACATAAATAATATGGGCCTGAACTTTTTGTTGATCAGTAATAGACAAATCTCCAAATAGCGTCGCAATCGTATGTCGACCAGGTTGACCATGAATATGTTTAACCATATCTGTGTCACTAATAGTTCGACCATACATGTGTACAGCTTCACGCCACGCTCGTTCAATTGCCTCATTCGAATCAATCAATACCCCATCCATATCAAACAATACCGCAGTAATTTTAGTAAGAGTTTCACGCATAATTTTTTCCTTATCTTTTATCTTACACAAGTCAAAACAATCCATATCTGTTATCCTGACTAAATAACGCCTATCATAGATTTGATTTTAGACTCTGTATAATTCCAATTTTTTAGGATTCAATAAATGCAAGGAATAGAGTTAAGATTATTACGTGCTTTTGTAAAACTTGTTGAAACCGGTAATTACGGTTTGGCAGCAAAAGCGTTATTTATTACCCAGCCGGCTTTATCCAAACAAATACAAGCGTTAGAATCTTTAACTGGCGGTCAACTTTTTTTTCGAGGTCGGCAAGGTGCAACCGCGACTACTTTTGGTGGTCAACTCTATGCTCAAGCAAAGTCGATTCTACAATCACATGACAATTTTCTTACTTATGCCAAACAGATAAATAAAAAGTATCAACAAACCTTATCAATTGGGTTTAGTCTATCTACCTATCAAAAAATACCATTATGGGTTGATCAATTTGTCAAACAAAGGTCCGATTGCCAAGTTACGCTCAATCAGCTTCCTTCAAGTGTTCAAATTAAATTGACTGAATTTATTCAGTTTTAGTTTCATCAGGATCATTTGGCCATAATATTTTCAAATTACCATCAGCCTTCTTTTTTAACCGAAAACTAGCAATCCATGGTTTATCCTCATTATTTTTGAGGTTGGTTGAAACAAAATCAATTGAATAATCCACATCGACTTGAAAAGGATAATCAAAGCGTAAACATTCACCTGCTTTAGCTTGATAAATTGAACCATGATCTTCCTGTTCCCAAATATACCCAATATGCGTTACAAAAATACTGCTAGATGAAATATTAAACACATCAGTTGAACGCGCTTTTTCTTTTGGTATGTTGATGCAAACTTTTTGATTTTGATCTAATTTAACTTCAGCGGTGTTGACTTTATAGGTACAAAAAAAACAGCCGGTTAATAACAAAACAATGGTAATAAAAAATAACGGACGGATTAGATTTAATTTCATTTTGTTATTCCATATAGTGTAGACATGGTTATTTAGTCGCCACATTATCCAATAACCTTATTTTTTAATCAATCAGCTATTCAAAAAACAATGTATAACAATCTTATACATGCCATAAAGTTGAATAAATCATTCATCTTGAAATTAAACTATCTGCGCTTTATGCTTACAAAGCATAACAATAATTAATTTTAAAAATGAGATGAATAATCCGGTCATTTTAGATTGATTGTTTCCAAGACCTAACTGAACTTTTTTTAAAAACTTTGTTCTGAATAAACGGGTAATAAAAAAAGAGATTGAGCATAAAGCAAGTAATTTAATTTATTCACTGTTCATAAATACATTTTCAATTACCATTTTAATAGCACAATCATCATTTTTTGTTATTTTACAAGACAATTATCTAGATGAAAATTTACATTGTTTTATTTAAATAACCACGCCTTTTAATCATCAATCCTTGCATAAAAATAGTCGACTTTGCTTATCCCTATTATTCAAAAACAGAAATCAATTAGACTGTTTGATTTTATACGATCAAACTAAGTTTTATAGCTAACATATTGTTATACCGATTAATATTTATAGTAAAAACACTTAAGCAACACGTTTTAAACTGACTTTTCAACTCTGATAGTTTTTTACTATCACAAAATAAGTATTTCCATATTTTACACTTGTTATTTTATGCTTATTGCCAAAAACAGTGATAGTAAATCTAAGGTTTAGATCGTTTTACTCTCGACCTAAACCTTCAGTACACATCAATCACGATATTGTTTAATAAGGAACTTTAGCCGTATGAATTCAAGGATGACATCCACTCAACGATTATCAAATAAAATGAGCATTATTATATCTGCACTTCTTATTATGCTTTTGGTTGGTTCGGTTTATATTACTCAACTTATTTTTCAGGAGATATCGATAAACTTTAACATTGAGATTTTAGATGCAAGTATAGTAACGTCATTTAATCTATATCTTAGTGTAATGTCATTAATTGGCTTTTTTGCCGCCTCAGTACCGGCCGCTTTATTTGCTTACACCGCTAAAAATACAGACAACGCAAAATTATCACAAGCAATGGGGATGTTAATTTCGGCCTCAATTGTAGGAATGATATTCAGCCGTAGTTTAGCAGCCATGTTAACCGATATCTATTCTTGGAAAGTTGCTTTTGGGGTTTATGCTTGCCTGATTTTAATTGTCACTATTTTTATTCCATCTGCGATCAAACCCACTTTAAACAACACGGCTAAAATCAGCATCATTGAAACTTATCAACACGCATCAAAACTGCTGTTTAATCAAACTGTCATTATTTTCTTATTGGTTGGATTTTTGCTCTTTTTTGTTTATTTAGGGTTGTCTTCATTGCTCACTTTTTATTTGAAAGGTTCACCATTTTATCTAACCTCAACAGAACTTGGTTGGTTAAATTTTGCAGGAATCAGCGCAATAATTGGTTCGATCATTACGGGAAAATTGGCACAGATTATCAATAAAAACAATTTACTCATCTTATTACTTTTATGCGTAAGTGCTTCAATTACGATCATTGGTTTTGGTACCAACATATTAATGATTAGTTTAGGTATTTTTTGTCTATTTATGTTTGTGTTTGGAATTCAACCCATTGTCATGGCTATACTTAATCAAATTGTACCACTCGACTTACGAGGCGCGGTATCGTCTTTATATTTACTTGCATGCCTTATTGGTGGCAGTTTAGGCACTTATTTATTAGGAAGCATTTATCAACAATTAAATTGGCCTAATTTAATTGTGGCTATCTTAATTTTAACCATACTTAATGTTGCTTTAGCTTTACTTGGTATTAAATTAATCAAAATTAAACAGAGCAATACTTAAACAATAGGCGAACATATATCGCAATACTATCACTTTACGAGGAAAAACAATGATCAAAAAAGTATTTTTTCAAATTGCACTATTTATCTGTTTTATTCTATATGGGGAATTAGCTATGGCAAAATTGAATCTTATTGCAAAATCTTTTAGTGCGCCAACCGCTATCGCCTTCGATAGCCAAGGTTCGATGTATGTGACAAATTGGTCTGGAAGTTCAATAGAAAAAATCACAACGGAAGGTAAACGTAACACTATCTATAACAACATATCCTCTCCTGCAGGAATAGTTATTGATAAACAAGATAATATCTATGTTTCATCTTATAGTGGCAATTATATTTTACAAATCACCAAAAATGGCAAAGTAGAAAAAATATCGACTGACTATCATACGCCAACTGGAATTGCATTTTCTAATACAGGTGAATTGTTGATTACTAATCGCTCCTCTGGCGAGGTTGTCGCTTTGGATTTAACGACAAAGCAAAAAAAGGTTGTTGCAAAAGGATTATCATTACCTGTCGGTGTAACACAATTAGCTGACAATCGCTTAGTTGTGTCACAATATAGTGGACGCTTAACTTTAATCGAACCTAATGGAAAACAGATAGAATTAGGGAGTGCATTTAACCAACCCGGTGTAGGTATAGTAAGTCTTTCACCTAGCGAAGTTGCTGTCATTGATAATGGTGCTGGGGCTGTTCGTAAAGTTGATGTTAATAGCAAAAATACCACTACACTAGTGACATCATTGTCTGGTGCTGTTGCATTAAGTTTGTACAAAAACCAACTGTATATCGGTACTTGGGGTGATGAATCGGTTTATCAATTAACTGACATCAATCCATAAAAAACACGCTTAATCAATTATAGGCAAAGGTAAAATTTTTAATGGTATCATTTCTATAAATGTCATTTCGGACCTTTTAAAACAAAATTAGGTCCGAACTTTTAGCTACAATATCATTAATATGTAAAAATCTTTCTAATTTTTCAATACGATAACATCAACTGTATACAATCTACCGCAATGCCATTTTTAAACGCTTAAGGGTTATCGAGCTAGTCTAGAGTAAAAACGACATTACCTTTCAATACAATGTTTAATCATGCGCTCCTTTGATTAAACTACTTTGTAAAGCTATCATCACTATTTTTACATCACAATTAGTCAAATACGCCTTAAGTAACGACTTATAACAATTTGAAATAATTGATGATTTGTTCATAAATCAAATTTGCATGTAAATTATTGCGCCAAACAAGATAAATGTCGATATATAATTTACTGGTTTGGGTACTAATTAATTTTTTATACACTACCCCATCAATTTTAGCCTGTGTCATCGACTGAGGTAATAGCATCATACCTTTACCTAGTGCAATATCCAATAACATAGAAAGCGTGTCTGGTCGTTCAGCTCGGCGAATCAATGGATGATTTAAGGTTTTAAATACAGACTCGCACTGTGCATAAAAAGTCTTATTTAAATGAGCTTTAAACCAAAATAAAGGTAAATCAGTGACATCATTTAGATCAACATAATCTTGTTGGCTACAAGGATGACTTTCTGGAAGAACCAAAATAAGTGGCTCCTTATAAATTAACATCGAATTTTCTTGTTGGTTTCTTGAAGCAAAATCAGATACAACAGCAAAATCCAAATTGCCTTTTTGGAGTTCTAATAATAGCTCTTTAGACGTGTAGTCATGTTGATAAAGTTGTATGCTATCATTAAAATTTGCTAAAAACTTTTTGAAAAAAGGAATAAAATCAAAACACAAAGTTTTCGTCATACCTAACATAATTTTATTGCCTTGACAAGATTTAATCTTATCCACTGATTGACATAAACTGTTTAATACCTCCAGTGCTTGGCTTTTAAATTTTTCACCTTCTTTAGTTAATACCATGTTGTGGGAATTTCTTAAAAATAAGCTCACTTGCAGTTTATCTTCTAGTTCTTTTATTTGCACAGATAGTGGTGGTTGACTTACACCCAGTTTATCTGCCGCAGCACGAAAACTATGCATTTCACAAATCGCAATAAAATATTGCAATTGCCTGATTGTTGGTAGTTTTTTATTATAAATATCCATATTTTTAAATTACTTCGCAATTGATGATTAAATCGATGTGGTACTCAATGTATTTTATCACACTAATTTACCAATAAATTCATAACTATTTTAAGTTTTAAACATATAGTAAGGTTAGTTAAAAGTTTATAGTAAATATTCTAAAATTGGCCTATTTACAATTTACAAACTAATTTAAGATGAGTAGAGTGAAACTAACACTAACTTGCCACTTAGAAATAATTGAATGATCAAATTATTGGTAGATAAATTAACCAGTTGATCCCCCTGTTCAACTTGCCAAGCGTTACTTTCAGCCCATGATAACCATTTTGCAAGTCGCCAATTGTCGGGTTTTCCCAATATTACGGGATGCTTTTGATTACCGTGAAAATCAATATTGATTACTTCGACAACATCATTAGCTGAATAAATGTTGATATTGCCATATAGATAACAGTAAATTTTGGATTTTTTAATTAAGTTTTGCAACTGGATATTGTGGTTCATCAAGAATGGATTGAATTTTCATCACTGAAGACCCGACACACAAACCGTGAATAGTTATGACTTACATATTTAAGTGCTAAATGCATGTATGGATAATACTTTTCTAAAAGAATAAAACATTATTGAAGGTGATCTTACTTTTATAAATGATTGATTCAGTGTTCAATTATCTAGATTTTAAAATCATTTAATTTTTTTAAAGAAAAATTTCAGCAAATACAATAAAACCTTCGCAATGAAGGTTTTAGGATGATTATGATTAAACGGGGATTTAATTAAATTAGTTATCTGCACCTGTTTTAACATATTGTTTAAATGCAGCCATAGCTCCATATTTATTTGGTACACATCCAAACATATTATCACAATAGGCGGCGATCAAGATTTGATATTTATCAGAAGTAATAGGTTTTTTAGAAACCTGAAATGCTAAGTAAGGATCATTCGCTAATGGATTAGCTGTTCTAATAGTCACATCTGTTACTGTTTCAAGTTTCCATCTAGAGTTTGTAGAAACCCAATATTCCGCTCTTTTCCAATATAGAGAACATTGTTCAGCTCCATCGCAGTATAATGGCTCTTTTGCTTTTTGTTCAATCATTGGATCTATATTACTTGCACACCCAACTACAAATAATGATAAAAATATACTAATTAGTTTTTTCATTGTAACTCCGAATCTGTTTTGTAAAAAAATAACTTTTAATCCATTAATTGATAATCGCGCTACATATGAATATTTTATTCTTTATAGAATATATACTGTCTAAGTATGTTAACCATTTGATATAAGCGCATGTTATATTAATTTTTTATTATTTTAACCTTTAACTTTGATTTAGATACCTATATAGCTGTGAGCTAATTTATTATATTTGTAGTATCATCTTAAGGCTTAGAAATAATTACTCTTATCAATAATTTTTATTTAATAACCATATATTCTATATAGTTTTCAATATATTAATATAGAATTTACACTTTTTCAACAATGACTTTACATTTTGACGCATATCATCTTTGTTAGAAAACCACTAAATTAATTTCGATTACATTCATTTTCAATATAATTCAATTTTCCAAGAGTAAGATGAGTGTGTTATTGGATAAAGTTTGCAATTAGTATAAAACTGATGCATGAGTAATACAGAATATATCGTCCATAGCTTATTAACCGAAAAAAATAATATTAATAATCAATACCTAGTAATATATACAATCAACCGCGAAAAAATTTGTTAATTTCTTTATGTAACATATTGATGGTTATAGGTTAATTCGAACTAACGAGTTTTTTTTCTATTAATAATAGACTAATCGACCCCCATAACAGCAATAAGTTTTGATTCTTCAAAAATATTGACTTTAAACCTTTTGTAAATTAATGATCAGATACATTATCTATTCAAAATTACGCTTCTCACTAACCTATTATTTCATAATCATTAATTCGACTATTATTATCAATTCTTATCGAAAATGACCAAGTTATGGGGGATTAATGATGGTGTTGAAGAGGTTCAGTCGTTGGATAATATAGTATATTTAGTAGCAATATTTTTACCACCTTGTTAAGTGGGTAACCAATATATTTTGACATTAACTGTTTTACGTTTTATTTGGATGTAGGATTGTGTTACTTTCTCTTATATTAGTGCATTTTGATTAGAACCCAAAGCCCATTTGTTCAAGTAAGAATACGAGTTAATTGCAATATTTTTAACACCAAGTAGCGAGCTATATTATAGTGCTCATTAATACAACTTTTACCAAACATTGCCGGTTTATTTGTTAGCCATGTTGCACCCATTATTTTTAATCAATACGCTACGTTTGATTATGCTTAGTATTCAATACGATAACGACCAACAACATCAAAAATATGATCGTACGTGCTGAGTATTATGCGTTTTTTACCTTTGTGATGAACTTGTTCAACAAGATCAAAACTTGAGGTTAAATATCTTTGATTAGGATAATTATCTAATTGAGAAATAGATAAGTTATCAATATCAGTAAAAATAAATTTTACCCATACATCAGGCACGTTCAACACTTCGGGCTGACAATTAGCTAGCGATAATGACGTTTCAACAATCAATGTAAACGGGTAGCAATCCAAGTTAACCTTTTTTAGAATTAATGCGTTTCGAGCATAAATAATGCCGTATTTGATTGGTATCGCTTTAGTTATCATTTTTTAGACTTTGCCATAACTTCTTTAAAATTAATTGGAACTTATTAAATTATAACATTATATGGAGTTAACAATATAACATTTAATTTAACAGTATGTTGTTCAACGATACTTTGCATTACATTGATTTAATTAAATTTAATAGCTTATATTTAAGTAAGTTAAAAATTTAAGTCTTATTGCTACATTGGCATAATGTTATAAGCATCAATCACAAAGTAGGCAAAATTATTCAATATAATTTTAAGTGTCAATGCCATTTAATAGTCTTTATTCTGTTATGTAATAAAGACGACTTAATTCATTTTATAATACGCTATAGGCTTTTAGCTTTTATTTAACGTATCTAAAAAAAGGTAAATAGAGATAACAACTCATCAAATGAAATAAATTCATTTCGTTTATTGAGCTTATATTGGCTGGTAGTGATATCTATAATTTCAGGCATACAGCTTAGCAATCGAATAACGACAATTATCAAGTTAAAGCGATGTTACAAGCCGTTATCCCTTTTTATAATGAAAATTTTTCCCATTTATTGTCAGACTTATCAAATATTTCTTTTTTATCAATTCGCCATTGTTTATGAGTATATATTAAGGAATAACGAAACTGACTTTTAAATTCTGTATGTTGTTGCGTATAAATGAGTAGTTTGTTTTCTGATAGTTGTTCTGTTTTTAGTATTTCTTCATCGGGTGAATACTCTGGTGGATATCCACAGTCTAATGAAACTTGGCGACCGTACTTTCTTTCTTTAATAGTACAATACTGATTGAATATAGTATTTAACTCACTTCTCATCTTATCTTTTAAAGGCTCGTCATCCTCACCATTTTCGATTAGCTCGCAAAGTGGTTCACAATATCCTTCCCACTTATTCATATCCGTTATAAAATTTTTTAACACTGATACAGCCTGCTGTACATTTTTTTCCATATTATTCCTTAACTAACAAATATATATTTTCTTTCCATTTCTTTAAACTTTGAATGATTGATCCTAAGGCGATCTATTTTATGGCAGGTTATTTAACAACAATAACCCAATGCTAATTCATTTCTCGATAAACGTCTAAAAATGAATCAATAAAAATCAGAAACAACGCTTCAATTCAATACGAATTAACTTAATCACTTTCTCTAATTTGTGCTAAAGCTTGTTCAAGACGACTAACGTTTTGATATTTATTAGCAGCAGTTGTTTTGTCTACTGACGCTAACCAATCATCTACTGCTGTTTTAAATAATTCTAAGCCATCTGGCGTCAGGTTTGACTTTTTAATCACCGTATCAGTCTTCAAATTTCCTTGTTTATCAAATGGTTCAACACCGATCAATAATTGATGTTGTTTTAAAAAAACCAATAAAGCAATTGAAGACTGTATGATAGGCTCAGGTAACTGATTGATTTTATTAGTAGCCAGTGACACAGCAACATCGTATACGATAAAATCGACTTCTTTGTTTTTATTTTCCCTAATCTTTGCCAAACCTTTTTCAAGACGGCTGACGTTTTGATATTTATCAGCAACAGTGCTCCCGTCTAGATAATTATACCAACCATCTACAGCCGTTTTATATAATTCTAAGCCATCAGGCGTCAGGTTTGACTTTTTAATTACCGTATTGGTTTTCAAATTTCCTTGTTCATCAAACGGCTCAACCCCAATTAATAATTCATGTTTTTTTAAAAAGCTCAATAAAGCTGTTGAGCTCTGCATGATGGGTTCTTGCCACCATTTGTTTTTATTTTTAGTAAGCAACATTGGTAAATTATGTAAAGCATAATCGTTTTCATCCCTTGCTTTTATAAAATCTCTAATTTCGGTTAAACCATTTTCAAGTCGATTGAAGTTTTGATATTTATTAGCAGCACTACTCCTGTCTAAATATTTTAACCAACTATTTACAACTGTTTTAAATAATTCTAAGCCATCAGGCGTCAGGTTTGACTTTTTAATTATTGTATTAGTTTTTAATTTTCCTTGTTCATCAAACGGTTCAACACCAATCAATAAATCATGTTTTTTTAAAAAACGCATTAAAGCTGTTGAAGTTTTAGTGCTATGCTCTTGCCAAAGATTTGTTTTATTTTTAGCTATCAACATGGGCAAATCATATAAAATAGGATCTGGTTTATCCATTATTTTCTTCCTCCCACTTTTGATACGCTACAGTTAATAATATTATGTTAGTTAAGCTTTACGACTATATTTCGCAAAAATTAGGACCACTTTGGGCATTTTTCTTTTTTATTATTCATGAGCAAATATTCAAAGCATTATACCGAGTTATTGCTCCAATCAATCCACTATTTTATATTCAACTATCATCAGCTTAATGGTATAAGAAAACGAAGCAATTCATTTTGAATAGTGTTTTCAGATACATCATTTAACATATTTTCCTAAGTGATAAATATCAGTTGCTTCTTTATCCATGTCAAGGCAGCCTAACGCCCCCAAATCCAAACTATATATATAATTAGATTCATTATCTTTTTTTACAGATACAAAATAGCCTATATCACCATCTTGACCGATTAAAAAATAATTAGGCTCAACGTCTTGTATATTATAGGTACTATTTCTCTCTTTAATATTATTTATATTATAGATGTATATGTACTCTTCCCTTTCATTGATTAATTCATATGGCTCTTTATCTTGAACCTCTTCGGATAAAAATTTTACATACAAATTCGGAAATTTAATATTCATCTCTTGCTCAAGAATATTCAACATTTCAATAACTCTTTTTTCCATCTAAAATTCTCCATTCAACGAATAGGGTATAATTCAAAAACAAAATTGTTAGTATTAAAGTTAGCATATCATCAAAATATTTTTAGCCTTTTTTTAAAGCTTGTAAAAAAAGCTTTGGTGACTATTGTTTTAAACCATTCAGATGAAGTATGTTTAATGCATCTCTATCGAATAGCGTCCTCTGATATTTCATAAAATATCTTGTTTCAGATTAATGCAATTTCAACAATAACAACTTTGAAAGTAGATATTTACCTAATGTTGTCATTTTTCTCATGAAGAATCTTAATAAACAAACTATGTATGTCATGACAAAATTTTGAATTCTCAATGAGATCAGGTAACACAAGTACATAATAAAAGACCTGGTTAAACTGCAAATTTATATCATAGGGTTCAAAATCAGAAGCATTATCGAATTCAAATAAAGTTGCTATTCCATTTAACTGTGTGCTTTTTGCTTCAACTGAAAAACAACCTTCCCCTTGTAAATCTAAATTGTAACCATGATTATCATGATAATCTCGCATTTCATCGTTTTTATAACAAAATAAAAACTCTTCATCTCTAAAACTACTTTGTTCATATTTATAATTAATAGATGATAATTTTTCAATTAATGAAAACCATACATTATCGACGGATTTATCGGTATAAAATCCATACATATTACCAGTCCATTCCATATTTTCCCCTCAAACTCACTCACAATAGTAAATTCTTGTTAATATCGCTTTGAAGTTTATTTTTTTATCTCAGTAAAATGTTTTCTATGTATCGTCTTAAAAAAACATTTTGTCGTTTAACTATTTTAGCCTTAGCGCTATCAACTTTAAATAAAATAGAGTGTTATTCTTTTATTTGATGCCCGATGATGTTTTAAGATACGTGGGTCTAAGGCATCATAGACGTTCGGTTAGTTTAATTTTTTCAATGCAGATTTCGGTTAAACGCTGGTGGCGTTTTATATGCTAAGTAAGGTAAATAATGCCTTAAGTTCTATTCATTCTAGTGTCACCATTCATCTATATCTTTTGCATCAATATCTTTTAACCATTTTTGATATCTTTCTGGATCTTTGGCAATCAATGTTTTTAATTTTTCAAACACTTCGTTTATTCCTGAAGGATCCACTTTATATTTATTAAATACAAAAATAATTCCCTCTTCTATGGTATCAAGCATATAAAACATTTGTTGTGTGTAGCAATTAAACGTTTTATAAGGTATAAAAATTGAGAAATTAACCACTTTTCGTTTTGACGAGGCTAACGGGCCGTAAACTAAATCTTTGTTTTCTAGTGTGGCAGAGATAGTAAAGAATAAATCATAATCTGTTGTTTTAAATAATTTGTCATAATATGGAAGCGTTTTGTTTAATTTATTAAGATTTTCTATCAACGGATTAAAAACCGTATTTCTAATTTCATAATAAACGCCAACTTCAGCCCACAAAAATGGAAAATTAATTTTCATTACATCGCCCTTTCGGTCTATCACTGTTTTTGGTTTAAGTAAAATTTTAGATAGTTATAACTTTTTATCTATAATAACTCTTTTTATACATAATCCTATTGCATAACGCAATTCTTCAATAAAAAACTAACATGATCCTATAATTACAAGACCAGGGCAGTTGCAGGCTTTGTTCGCACGGTCTTATTTGGTATTTGTTGATACGAACTTCAATTAGGCGACGTACGGCATCGTAGTGGTAATAATAGGTACTGCTGGCGGTCTGTTTGCTGTGGGTGCATCCCGTTTTCGTCGTAGGTATATTGAAGGCTGCGGGCGTATGGTGGTAATTTGTTTACTTAGTTAATTGTAGTGATGGCTACGTGTGCCTTATGCGTTGGTTTCACTTAAAAGCATATCCTTAAAACGGTAAATGAAATGATGTGTTGGCTTCGGCTACGGTCAATGTAATGGTAATTTGAAAAGATGATAAATTGAAAACAGATTAGCCCTTCAAACTTTATCTTGGCAACCTCGTTCTTTTCCTATTTAGTAGACTATAGTTATAACTTGTTCCATCCAAACCTTAATAAAGGTTTTGCGCTCGAGTCTTTATACTAGTGTAAATATTCTTCTTTAGTTAAAGGTTTTTGGATAGATGCTGGCGGTGTTACATCAGAGGAAAAAAACTTTGAGATTCATCCCAATTAATGCCATTTTCATAGAATTTAAGTAGATGTATTTGGATATCTTTAGAACCTCCATGCATTCCCACATTCTCTTTTGTATGAATAATATCTAAGTGATCTTTTACGGTTAGCTGTGGAATCAAAACTTTTTGATCTATAAAAGTATATCTATCATCAATTTCCACCAGAACTATTTTTTCAGCTAATGGATCTGTATAAGTGATAATTTTGGGCTGCTGTAGGCGTACATTTTTTCGTACATGTTCATATAGAAACGAATAACTCTTTAAGTGTTTGCAGCTACTGAATAGGTAAATAAAATATTAACCTTATTCAGTTCTACCCCATCCCATTCATCTTTATCATTAAATATATTAAAAAACTCCATCCAATGGTTTTTTCTGGATTGCGCTAATGAATACAACCCATCTTTTATATAGACGCCGAATACTGTATTTTCTTGACTGCGTTGTTTTTTGATTAACATTTCTTTCGACCAATTTTTTAAGTATTTATTAAAAAACACATACAATTTTATTATGAAAAAAAGATAATATTCATGTTTAGTATTAGTTATTAGTTATTAGTATAGTAATTATTTTTCAATGCAAATTAAGTTGATATCAAATGATTATTTTGATTCATTAGATAACTAAATTGATATCCATAATAAAAATAGATGCCATAAAGAAAGCTTAATGTATATTCAGCTTAATATTAAAATTTTTCATTAATTGTTTAATATGATAATCATTGAGTGGCGATACGCGAGGCAAAAATTCAGCTTCTTTTTCAGATATCGATGTTTCATTTTGCCATATGTCTACTTTTTTAAACCAAGGCTCTATTCCATATGTAAAATATACATTTTGCATATTACTGGGTGAGTAGTTTTGTTGATGCCCAATTATTCTCCAATCACCTTCAAATTTTCTATCAAATAGTAAATAGCTATCTAATATTACCGGATCAATCATTCGGTGAGCATTTCTAATTTTTGCTTCTGATAAATCTGGAGAATTGGAAATAATATCAAAAATCTCAGCAATATGGCCAACTATAAATTTAATAACAATTCTTCCAAAACAATAATTTTGATTATCTAATTTAAAACAGAATATGTCTCCTGCTTTAATGTAGCGTAACATCGTACGAGGTTTTTTATCCCAACCCCATATTTTAAAATCATTCATTAGCACTTTCCTTTCCCTGACTTACCCTTCTTTACATCACTCGCTTTTTTAATGTTATAGGCTTATTTAAATATTTTAGCTCTGTCATCATTATGCTGATAGTTAAAGGAATTATATTTATTTCCTCTATTTGTAGAAGACATTTTTTCTTCTATTTTACCAGTTTTCGTTCCATACGTTTCAATATACTATTGTTCATAACCTCTTGCGTGCCCATATATAATATTTTTTCTAATACTTCCATTCATCCAGATGCAGATAATCTTCCAGTTTCTCGATGTTCAATCGTTCTTCTGTCAATGTCATTGGTAATGTCAATATAGCAAGGTTCTCTAGCTCCTTGGTCATATAATGCATAAACAAAATATCCAGGTTCATCTGTCGATATTAACCCCCAAGGATCGAATCCACATCACCCCATTAGGCGCATACTGATACAGATTAAACCCACTCGATAGCCCAATCGGGTCCAGCTGCGTGAATCTGCCTATATCAGGGTTATAGTACCTAAAAGTATTGTAATGTAATCCCGTTTCTCTGTCTAAATACTGTCCCTGATACCTTAGGTTCTGTTGTATCTGGCTGTGTTCGATTTCCTGTATCGGTTTGCCCCATAGCTAATAGCTACACGTCCATACAATGTGACCGTCTTCATCAATGAGTTCTTCTGGGGCGCCATTGACATCTGTGTGGTAATACAGCACTTTCTGTTCCGTACCGGTGTTGCTGTCTATTCGTGCCAGTGGTTCGTAGCTGCTTTCAACGGTATAGATATATACGCTGTGCTGTTTGTTTGGGCTGGTTTCTTGAATCATGCGTAAACCATCCCACAGGAAACGAGTTCGGTTATACGCTTTGCCTGCTAGGTCTATTTGGTGTTTTTCAATACGTCGGCCTAAGGCGTCGTAGAGGTAGCCATAGCGTTCAGTACGGTTTAATTTTTCGATACGAACTTCGATTAAGCGGTGTTCGGCATCGTAGTGGTAATACTGGGTACCGCTGGCGGTCTGTTTGCTGTGGGTGCGACCGTGTTCGTCGTAGGTGTATAAAGGTGGCGGTAATTTGTTTACTTAGTTAATTGTAGTGATGGCTGCGTGTGCCTTAAGCGTTGGTTTCACTTAAAAGCATATCCTTAAAACGGTAGCTGAAATGTTGTGTTGGCTTCGGCTACGGTCAATGTAATGGTAATTTGGGAAAGGTGATAAATTAAAAGCAGATTCGCCCTTCAAAATTTATCTTGGCAACCTCGTTCTTTTCCTATTTAGTAGACTATAGTTATAACTTGTTCCATCCAAACCTTAATAAAGTTTTTGCATACAAGTTTTTATACTAGTGCAAATAATCTTCTTTGGTTAAAGGTTTTTGGGTAGGTGCTGGTGGTATTACATCAGGAAATAAAAATTTTTTAGATTCATCCCAATTGACTCCCGTTTCGTAAAATTTAAGTATACGTTTTTGGATATCTTTAGAATCTCCGTGCATGCCTGCTAATTCTTTTGTATGAATAATATCTAAATAATCTTTTACAGTTAATTGAGGAATCAAAACTTTATTATCTACGGTATCATATCTGTCATCCATTTCCACCAGACTTCTTGTACCAGCCAAATATCTGTTATTGCAATAATTCTAGATTGCTGTGGGCGTACATTTTTTCGTACATGTTCATCTTGTATAGAAACTAATAACTCTTTAAGTCTGTGTGCTGCCACTGAATAGGTAAATAAGATATTAACCTTATTCAGGTCTACCCCATTCCATTCATCTTTATCATTAAATATATTAAAAAACTCCATCCAATGGTTTTTTCTGGATTGCGCTAATGAATACAACCCATCTTTTATATAGACACCGAATACTGTATTTTCTTGACTGCGTTGTTTTTGATTAACATTTCTTTCCACTTGTTTTAGATTTGGTTTTATTTTTTTAATGCTCCTCCGCCTCAGTTAAGTATTCCTACTGCTTTGAAATATATAGTTAAAGCGTACGAAGTTTTGGTTTTCAATGCGGCTGTCTTGGTTTCGTCTTTGGCCTCGTAGGTTAGCAATCGCATCGTATTATAGTAGTATTTATATTATTCCAAAGAGTTATTTTTGTTTACAAATAACTTTCCACCGACTGATAAATTTTTAGGCAATCTTTTAACATTTGTATTTACTAAATTTAAATTTCCATCAACTGACAAATTGTCAGGCAATATATCGATTGAAGTGTTAGTTAAATTCAAATAACCAGCAATTTTTAAATTTTCTGGTAATTTTTTTATATTAGAAAATCCCAAATCTAAACTGCCGTTGATAGAAAAATCTTCAGGTAAAATTTCGATTGGAGTATGTCTTAGAATTATATCACCATTAACAATAATATTTTTTGATAAAAACTCAATTTTTGAAAACTCACAGTTTAAAGAGCCACTAACAAATAAATTTTCCGGCAATGTTCTTATATCACTATAGCTCAGATCTAAATTGCCACCAATAAACAAATTTTTGGGTAAAAATTTAATTTTAGTGTTTCTTAGATTTAAATTTCCTTGAAGGGAAAAATTTTCAGGTAATAATTCAATATTACTATATTTCAAATCTAAATTGCCGAGAATAATTAAATCATGAGGTAAAATTTTAATTTGTGTGTGACTTAAATCTAAATTACCTTTAATTAACATTTTTTTTGGTAATATTTTTATTTTTTTTGATTTTACATTCAAATTACCGCCAATTGTTAAATTATCAGGCAATGTTTCTATTTCTGTGTTTATTAATTCTAAACTTCCACCTATAAAAAAATTGTCAGGTAAATTTTTAATTTTCGTGTTTTTTATGAATAGATCACCACCAATTAATAAACTTTTAGGCAACTGTTCAATATCTGTATTATCTAGACTTAGAAATCCCTTAATTGATAGATTTTCTGGCAATACTTTTATATTAGATGAATTCAAAATTAAAAAACCATTAATAATAAAATTATCTGGTAATGTTTTTATTTTTGTAAATGCTAAATCTAAACTTCCTTTAACATTTAAATCATTAGGTAACTTATATATTTCTGTATGATTTAAACTTAAAAAACCACTAACAGATAAATTATTAGGTAAAATCTTAACGTTAGAATATTCTAAATATAAATCACCCTTTATAGATAAATTATCAGGCAATGTTTCTATTTTTGTATGAGCAAGTAATAAATTACCATTCACACATAGATTTTTAGGTAATACATTAATTTTTGTATATCTTAAATCTAAACTACCACGAACATCCAAATTTTGGGGTAACATTTTAATTTTTGTATTTCTTAAATACAAATTACCATCAACACGTATTTTATTAGGTAATGACTTAATTTTTGTATATGCTAAATTTAAATTTTTCTTAACAAATAAATTTTCTGGTAATATGTTAATATTTAGGTATTCTAAATTTAAATTACCGTTAACAATCAAATTATTAGGCAATGTTTTAATTTTAGTATATCTTAAATCTAAATCATTATGAATATAAATATATTGGTCTCTTATATTAAATTTAATTTTTTTCTCATTGAGAAAATCAAAAAAAGCATTCAAACATATATCCTTTAACTAATAAACATGTTAATTTTTTATGGTATGTTGGCTATTATTGCAGTTCAAGATAAGTAATAAAGATTTAATGAACATGTTTTTTATGGGTAGAGTTGTTCTTCATAACCATTAGAATATTTACTCGTTATTTTAACTAATTCACCTTTGTTGTATTCAAAAAAATTGGTAAAGCATGTACACTCATTTGTTTCATGTTGTCTTATTTTAACATTTATCTCTGTAAGCTTATCATCATTATAAATATATTCCGAAACTCCATATCCATATTCAGAATAATTTATCCAATATTTTGCTTGTTTTTTTTCATTTATCAAAAATGAAATATTACGTACATTATTTGTACCACTTGCAAAATAGATTGATTCAATATGATTTTCATCATAAAAATAGTACTCTTTATTAACAATATTTTCTGATTGACCATAAATTTCAGTTAAAAGCAAATTATTATTATTATCAAAGTAATATACATGTGTATAATCGATATTTTTTGGTAATGCCTTTAATTCTCTACCCTTTTTGAAACCATCTAGCTGAAAATCAAATGGTTTAATATTAACACTTGGACCTTTAGATATTTTTTTATATGCAAATTCTGACAAAGCATTTTGATAATATTCATCATTTATTTTTTTGGGGGACAACATAATATTTTCATATTTTTTCTTAAGGATATTTATTATGTTAACTAAATTCAATTTTCCTAGTTTAATATTCAAATGTTCCATTTAATAGCTCCTTACCTATCTTTATCAATTCATTAGTGAATTCATTAGAGTCATTTATATTTATAAGTCTATTATAAACATTCTCCATATATATATCAGTATGAACTTTAGAATGAGCAATTGCTTTAGTTTGTGCCTTTGCTTTATCTTTAGAAGAAGTCGGTAAATATGCCCCATTTTCAAATGAATTTTTATCCACTTCTAGCACTTTCATCTTATCTCTAAGTTTTTTCATTCTTACATCTTGTGAATTAGACATAACAATATGGTGTGCTGAATAATTATAGTTTGGCACAGGTACATGCGCTTTTTTCATATTAGTACGTAATTTTTTAGCATCTGTACGACAACTCCAGCCCCACGGATCAATCCACATCAGTGAGTTAGGCGCATACTGATACAGATTAAACCCACCCAGTAACCCAATCGGATCCGGCTGCGTGAATCTGCCTATATCAGGGTCATAGTACCTGAAAGTATTGTAATGTAAGCCCGTTTCTCTGTCTAAATACTGTCCCTGATACCTTAGGTTCTGTTGTATATCGGTATGTTCGATTTCCTGTATCGGCTTGCCCCACAGCTGATAGCTGCATGCCCATACAGTGTGACCGTCTTCATCAGTAAGTTCTTCCGGAGCACCGTTGACATCGGTGTGGTAGTACAGCACTTTCTGTTCCGTACCGGTGGTCTCTACTCTAGCTAAGGGTTCATAGCCGCTTTCATCAGTGTAGATATAGACGCTTTTGCTTCTGTCAGTACGGGTTTCCTGAATTATGCTTAGCCCGTCCCACAGATAGCGTTTTGTTTATCAGATGTCTTGCCTGACTATTGTTAATAGCCAGGTTTACTAAATTGAATTATATGGATCAATCTATTCCTTTTACTTTATTTTTAATAAAAAACTGTCGTAATGACTCTGAAATCACAATTCGCCCTTCAGATTCTTCGCACCTTGCCATACAAAATTGCTCATTTATATTTTCTTTAAAGACCATTTTATAAAATTCTTTTGGTCCATCAGGATCATTATCTAATATTGGTACATATTCAGATTTATTCATATCAATACAGGATATTAAACGCAGAATATTTAATACCTTATAACCAGAATGGCTGCAACCATTAACAGTTATAGTTGCATCTATTAGCTGGACATCATGTAAAAAATCTTGATTGTTTGAAAGTAAATTGGCAAGTCTAGGCGAGATAAAAACAGGACCATCACTGAAATAAATATCATAAGAGAGTAAACGTTTTTCACTGACTTTATTTTCTAATTTAAAAACTAATGGTTTATTTAATTGAATCTCCTTGAATTCTATAAATTCGTAACTGGCAACTACAGTTGAGTCATATTGGAACCAATAACTATTAGGATAATTACTTATCATAAGTTCATAAATCATATCAACATCCATTAGACGACCTAATTGAATTTTTATTTAAAATAGTTTTTCCACTACGTAAACCAATTCTTCTTAAAAGTATTGTAATGTAAGCCAGTTTGTTTGTCTAAATATTGCTCTTGATAGCTTAGGATTCTGCTGTATTTCTGTTAGGTGGTGTTCTGTTCATAATGATAATGCTTGTCTGTGTTTGTTGTGGGGATATCTGTTTGCGTCGTAGGTGTATTACAGGCCACGGAAGTGAAGTAGCTGGTTAAAGCGGACCAGGTTCTGGTTGTCGGTACTGCTGTCTTGGTTGCGTCTTTTATCCAGCAGGTTGGCGGCGGCATCGTATTGTAGGGTTTCCCAGTAGGCTTGGTTGCGGCAGCTTTCGATTCGGCCGGTGACGTCATAATGGTAATCGGTCTGTCCCTGACGGGTGTTTTTTTACTCACCAGTCTGTCCAGATTGTCGTACTGGTAACGGCGGTCGGTAAGAATGTCGGATATGATAGCCGAAAAGATTGGGAAAATCTTTTCGGCATGCTATTATATTTTCAATAGCATAAGTATCTTGCTATTTAATCTTGACTTTCTCTACACATACCCCAACTAATTTGATAGTTTTCAGCCTTTCATAAATACTTTCATATAAAAGTAAACCCAATTCCGTACAGCATATTGGATATGGTGGATATTCGCGCTCAAGTAAAAACCACGGCGCTCTTTCTCTTCTTGAGTGAAAATGGCATTCAGGGCAGACAAAAAGACGCTCATTTTCAGGAATAGGTTGTCCATCAAAAAGATATGGTTTTTCACCTCTCAGTACAACGTAATCATATTTACTAATAAAAGTTATAAATGGCTGTTTATGCTTTTCACTTTCCACTTTATTATAAATAAAACCTATATTTAAATGTTTTTCAGCATCTTCACCCAGCAAACTAAATAAGCGCAGCGACATAATACTAGGTATCAGAAGACGACCTACCATGGGCATATCTAGGTTTTTCCTGATTTTCCCATCCGTAATCACATCCATACCACCGTGAGGTAGTTTTAGTGTATGGCAATAATGACAAAATTGCTCTTTGTTTTTACGCTCCCATTCGGGAACGATATCGACAGTGTCCATTCCTGAATAATACAGGTGATAAAGTGGCTCACGCTTCATTTCTGTATACCTTATATCTGTTATTAATTATATTTTCCCAAACAGCACCAACAAGCCTGCTATTATGATTTCAAGAATACGTATCTTGCTATTTAACTTTGACTTTCTCTACAAGTACCCCAACTAATTTAATATTTTTCAGCCTTTCATAAATACTTTCATATAAAAGTAAACCAAATTCCGTACAGCATATTGGATATGGTGGATATTCGCGCTCAAGTAAAAACCTTGGCGCTCTTTCTCTTCTTGATTGGAAATGGCATTCAGGACAGACAACTAGACGATCATTCTCAGGAACAGGCTGTCCATCAAAAATATTTGGCGTTTCACCTCTCAGTACAACGTAATCATATTTACTAATAAAAGTCATAAATGGCTGTTTATGCTTTTCACTTTCCACTTTATTATAAATAAAACCTATATTTAAATGTTTTTCAGCCTCTTCACCCAGCAAATTCAATAAGCGCAGCGACATAATACTAGGTATCATAAGATCGCCTACCATGGGCATATCTAGGTTTTTTCTAATTTTGCCATCCGTAATCACATCCATACCACCGTGAGGTAGTTTTAGTCTATGGCAATAATGACAAAATTGCTCTCTGTTTTTATGCTCCCATTCGGGAACGATATCGACAGTGTCTATTCCTGAATAATACAGGTGATAAAGTGGTTCACGCTTCATGGATATTCCTTAAATTTACCATTATTTATATTTTTCCAAACAGCACTTTCAATATTCGTATTGTTTTGTGCATTAGTTTTGTGTTTTTCGATAAGAACTTTTATCAAATGGTTAGCTACTTTTGCAATCTATCTAAGGCAATAACGCCTTAAGCGCTGTAAATTTTTAAAATTTTCAGTCCTCTAGATCTTTTAGCCATTTTTGATATCTTTCCGGATCTTTGGCAATCAATGTTTTTAATGTTTCAAACACATCTTTTATTCCTGAAGGATCCACTTTATATTTATTAAATACAAAAATAATTCCCTCTGCGATGGTATCAAGAACATAGAACATTTGTTGCTTATAACAACTAAACGTTTTATAAGGTATAAAAATTGTGAAATAAACCACTTTGTTTTTTGACGATGTTGTAGGACCGTAGACTAAATTTTTGTGTTCTTGTGTAGCAGATATGGTAAATACTAATTCATAATCTGTTGTTTTAAACAATTTGTCATAATGTGGAAGTGTTTTGTTTAATTTATTGAGATTTGATCTCCACGGATTTAAAACCGTATTAGTAATCTCGTAACAAACGCCAACTTCAGCCCACAAGAATAAAAAATCAATTTTCATTACATCATCCTTTCGATTTATCACTGTTTTGATTTTAAGTGCTATTTTCCATTTAAACAACAATATATATTCAGCACAATTAAATTTTTTTAATGGGAGATTCAGTGAAAAAGCTGGTGGCGTTTTATATGCTAAGTAAGGTAAATAATGGCTTAAGTTTTATTCACTCTTGTGTCACGCTATCTAATTGCTGTTTGGCATAACTCACTACATCCTCAATACTCGATCGGTCTAAACTCGCTATCCTGTAGGTTGATGTGGCATGGTATTGTGGGCTACCCAGTAAGCTTGTCGTTTATTCTAAAATGAGATTTTTTAATTTATTCGATATAATTGCAGGAGGCAAATTGCTATTTTGATAAATGATAGTAGTGCCGCTATTAAATTCTATTTCAATTTGTTCAATATCCGTTTCTTGTTTTATTGTATATTCTGGTAACAGTAAGATCGTATTAGATTGTAATAGATCATTAAATGTTGTTTTCATTATCCCGTGATAATCACTTAAATTGATATAGTTTATATAATTGATGTTTTTGGACAATTTATTATCGATTGTTTCATACCCATTTCGCTGTTTTTTGGGAATGCATATTTCTATATTAAAAAGATTTAAAGTTGCCGTATACAAAAAAGCTGATTTCATCACACTTAATTGACAATCATTAATAAATGTCTATTTTCTGGAGTTGAAAAACACGCTAAAAACCACCTTTTTTATAACATCTACGATATCTAAATCTACCATACTCATATTTGACATCCATTTTTTAGCCCTTTAATCCATCAGGTATCATACAAAACAACGACACGGTGTGATACATGTAATTTTTGCCGTTCAATCGATGCCGTATAGTGTTACTCATTAAATCGGTCAATATTAAGATCACAGCACAGATAAAATAAAGTCTACCACTCAATCCCTTTAGTCACTATTGATATATATATTTAATCCATCATTAAAAGATTCTTTTAAAAAATTAATAAAATCAATAATTGATTGCGGTTGGAATTTTTTTATTTTAATAAGATTTTCAAGTTCTTTTATTAACGGCTGAATTTCCCCATATAGAATAATTGTATCAGCATAATAATCATCAAGTTTTTTTATTATTGAATACTGATTTATTGGTTTTGCTTTATTGAATAATTCATCGTAATCAAATTTTTCAAGTGAAAATATCGGTGAATTTTCATCTATTTCTTTTTGATTACTTGATGCTATAAAATCCAAAGCCATAAATACCTCATATTTTAATTATTATCTATTGTGAGATGTTTATCTTACTTCATTATTTTTACTTTCTCGAATTTTAGCTAAAGCTTTTTCAAGCCGACTAAGATTTTGATATTTGGTTGTAACTGTACTTCTAGCTAAATAATCAAACCATCCATCAACAGCAATATCAAATAACTCCTGACCTTCTGGTGTAAGGTTTGATTTTTTAAGAACCGTATCAGTTTTTAAATTACCCTCTTCATCAAACGGTTCAACATCGATCAATAATTCATGTTTTTTAAAAAACCAAATAAAGCTGTTGAGCTTTGCATAACGCTATCTTGCCACCATTTGTTTTTATTTCTAGTAAGCAACATTGGTAAATTATGTAAAGTATAATCAATTTCGTTCATTATTTTATTTCACTAACAGTTAACTATCGGGTCAGGCTACGTGAATATGTCTATATCAGTACGAAAATATGAAGTCATTATCAATATACTGTTTGGATAAATTTATTCCTTTTACTTTATTTTTTATAAAAAACTGTCGTAACGACTCTGACATCATAATTCGCCCTATAGATTCTTCACATCTTGCCATACAAAATTGCTCATTTATATTTTCTTTTAAGACCATTTTATAAAATTTTTTGGGTCCATCTGGATAATCATCTAATATTGGTACATATTCAGATTTATTCATATCAATACAGGATATTAAACGAAGAAAATTTAATACTTTATAACCAGAATAGCTGCAACCATTAACAGTTATAGTTGCATCTATTAGCTGGACATCATTTAAAAAATCTTGATTGCTTGAAAGTAAATTGGCAAGTCTAGGCGAGATAAAAACAGGACCACTACTGAAATAAATATCATAAGAGAATAAACGTTTTTCACTTACTTTTTTTTCTAATTTAAAAACTATTGGGTTATTCGATTGAATCTTTTTGCATTGTAAAAGTTCGTAATAATCATCTCCTGTTGAGACATATTGGAACCAATAACGATCAGGATAACAAGAAGATATCATAAGTTCATAAATCATAACAACATCCTTTAAAATGCTTAATTGAATTTTTATTTAAAATAGTTTTCCACTACGTGGTTCAATTCTTTTTGTTTTTATTTGTTTCTTTATGGTTTCTTTATATTGCTTTTGTGTCCAATTTTCCTTTTGACCCTTGTTATGAATTTCTTTCATTTAAGTTTGCATAAGCTGATGTAGCGGATTAAGTTGAATAAATCTACCTACATCAGATCGCTGTACTTTAACGTATTGTAATAGATGGCTTCACTATTATCCATAGATAGGTTGATTACATGATGTGGATAAATCTATTCCTTTTACTTTATTGTTTATAAAAAACTGTCGTAACGACTCTGAAATCACAATTATCCCTTCAGATTCTTCACACCTTGCCATACAAAATTGCTCATTGATATCTTCTTTAAAGACGATTTCAAAAAATTTTTTTGGTCCATCAGGATAACTCTCTAATAATGGTATATATTCAGATTTATTCATATCAATACAGGATATTAAACGAAGAATATTTAATACTTTATAACCAGAATAGCTGCAACCATTAACTATTATTGTCGCATCTATTAGCTGGACGTCATGCAAAAAATCTTGATTGCTTGAAAGTAAATTGGCAAGTCTAGGCGAGATAAAAATAGGACCACTACTAAAATAAAAATCATAAGAGAGTAAACGTTTTTCACTAACTTTGTCTTTTAATTTAAAAACTATTGGGTTATTCGATTGAATCTTTTTGCATTGTAAAAGTTCGTAATAATCATCTCCTGTTGAGACATATTCGAACCAATAACGATTAGCATAATTGCATACCATTAATTCATAAATCATAACAACATCCTTTAAAATACTTAATTGAATTTTTATTTAAGCTTCACTATTATCCATAGATAGATTGATTACATGATGTGGATAAATCTATTCCTTTTACTTTATTGTTTATAAAAAACTGGCGTAACGACTCTGACATCACAATCTTCCCTTCAGATTCTTCACACCTTGCCATACAAAATTGCTCATTTATATCTTCTTTAAAGACGATTTTGAAAAAACTCATCGGTCCATCAGGATAATCATCTAATATTGGTACATATTCAGATTTATTCATATCAATACAGGATATTAAACGAAGAATATTTAATACTTTATAACCAGAATAGCTGCAACCATTAACTATTATTGTCGCATCTATTAGCTGGACATCATGTAAAAAATCTTGATTGCTTGAAAGTAAATTGGCAAGTCTAGGCGAGATAAAATCAGGACCATCACTAAAATAAAAATCATAAGAGAATAAACGCTTTTCACTGACTTTGTCTTTTAATTTAAAAACTAAGGGTTTATTTATTTGAATCTCCTTGCATTCTATAAATTTGTAATTGGCAACGACAGTTGAGTCATATTGGAACCAATAACGATTAGCATAATTAGCTATCATAAATCTATAAATCATAACAACATCCTTTAAAAGGTTTACTTAAGCTTCACTATTATCCATAGAAAAGTTGATTACATTGTGTGGATCAATCTATTCCTTTTACTTTATTGTTTATAAAAAACTGGCGTAACGACTCTGACATCACAATTCGCCCTATAGATTCTTCACACCTTGCCATACAAAATTGCTCATTTATATCTTCTTTAAAGACCATTTTATAAAATTTCATTGGTCCATCAGGATAATCATCTAATATTGGTTCATATTCCGATTTATTCATATCAATACAGGATATTAAACGAAGAAAATTTAATGCTTTATAACCAGAATAGCTACGACCATTAACAATTATAGTTGCATCTATTAGCTGGACATCATGTAAAAAATCTTGATTGTTTGAAAGTAAATTGGCAAGTCTAGGCGAGATAAATTCAGGACCATCACTAAAATAAAAATCATAAGAGAGTAAACGCTTTTCACTCACTTTTTTTTCTAATTTAAAAACTAAGGGTTTATTTGATTGAATCTTTTTGCATTGTAAAAATTCGTAAAGATCAACTACAGTTGAGTCATATTGGAACCAATAACTATTGGGATAATTACCTAGCATAAGTTGATAAATCATAACAACATCCTTTAAAATACTTAATTGAATTTTTATTTAAGCTTCACTATCATCCATAGATAGATTGATTACATGATGTGGATAAATCTATTCCTTTTACTTTATTGTTTATAAAAAACTGGCGTAACGACTCTGACATCACAATTCGCCCTTCAGATTCTTCACACCTTGCCATACAAAATTGCTCTTTTATATCTTCTTTAAATACGATTTTAAAAAATCTCATTGGTCCATCAGGGTAATCATCTAATATTGGTTCATATTCAGATTTATTCATATCAATACAAGATATTAAACGAAGAATATTTAATACTTTATAACCAGAATAGCTGTGACCATTAACAGTTATAGTTGCATCTATTAGCTGGACATCATGTAAAAAATCTTGATTGTTTGAAAGTAAATTGGCAAGTCTAGGCGAGATAAAATCAGGACCATCACTAAAATAAAAATCATAAGAGAATAAACGCTTTTCACTGACTTTGTCTTTTAATTTAAAAACTAAGGGTTTATTTATTTGAATCTCCTTGCATTCTATAAATTCGTAATTGGCAACGACAGTTGAGTCATATTGGAACCAATAACGATCAGGATAATTACCTATCATAAGTTGATAAATCATAACAACATCCTTTAAAATAATTACTTGAATTTTTATTTAAAATAGTTTTCCACTACGTGGTTCAATTCTTTTTGTTTTTATACGTTTATTTAAAGCTTCTTTAAATTGCTTTTGTATCCAATTTTCCTTTTGATCCTTGTTATGAATTTCATTCATTTAAGTTTTCATATCCAATGAGTATTGATAATATGATCGGGTATATTTAGAAATCTAAAAAATCATCATATTCAGAATAATAATTTAAGGCTTTTATAAAGTCTTTTGTTGTAGCTGAAGGTTTCTGTTCCATCACTGAATCGATTACATCAGCAAATTGCTCTCCTGAATAAAGAAAGTATAGTTTCTTTTTTAAAACAAAAGATGGATAGATTTCTTTTCCATCATCATCCACATTTGGATAGTCACCAATATAATAACTTTTGTTACTCTTTAAATCTTCATCAAATTCGCCATAAAGACAAAAATTATCATTTCTTTCTGTTGGGTTTTTTATATAAGAAATAATATCGTTTACTGGATAAAGGTTACCTTTAATCAGCATAGTATAAGTACTCCATAATAAAATTTAATATAATTTTTTACCTGTTAATACATTTAATCTTACACATCGGTCTTCTTTGCTGACTCGCCAGAGATAACGTCCACCATTTCCTTTAGGATTATCTAAATTTCTTCATCAAAAAGGTTGTTTATAAAATCAGAAAATGATTTACAAACTAAATAGACATTTTCCATATTAGGATTTTCTCCCTCATCAGCTTCAAGCTCATGATCCCAAAAATAGATCTGGTTTTCTTCATTTTTTAGTTTCATAATAACAAGGTTACCCCCTGCATCATGGGCAATGGGAATAAAACCTGATGGAATCCTATTTTTATAATTAAAATAATACTTTTCAAGGTTGCTATTTTTTTCTTTCCCTAAGCTAAGAAATTGGTCAACAGAAAATGCGTCAATTCTATCTGAAAAAAATTTAAAAGAAGCCGGGAAAGGTCTTCCTTCATTAAACTTTATCAAAAAATCTTTATAATCGTTTGGTAAAATACTTTGTATTTTTTTCTCAAAATCAGAGATATCTTGTAATGTTACCGTTTTTCTAGAACAAATGATCATAACTATAAATTACCTTTTACTTATTAAAATGCCACCTGAATGTCGTATTGCATTATGTAAATCGGTGGAATCAGCTGCATATATCCAGAGTTCTGATAGTGATGCCAGTAAATCCTTAATTTTCTTTACCATTAGGCCACAACAAAAGCCTAATGGATCAATCCATATCAATCCACTAGCGCATACTGATACAAATTAAACCCACCCAAGAGCCCTATCGTATCCGACTGCGTAAATCTACCTATATCAGGTCGCTGTACCTTAAAATATTGTAATGTAGGCTAATTTATTTGTCTAAATATTGCCCTTGAGATCTTAGGTTCTATTGTATTTTGGTTAGGTGGTTTCCGGCATAATAGCGATAATGCTGGGTACCACTGGTAGTCTGTTTGCTTTGCGGTTGGCTATTGCGAGTATAGCTGAATTATTGTAGCTGACTATGTAAAACTTCGTATTGTGTATAAGCTTTGTTATCGATATAAGTTAACTATTAGATGAAACAAAAAGTAATACAATTATATTAAAAAATTCATAAGTCATCTTCACAAACTAATTTAGACATAAATTCATTAAAGCTATTACACAGGAAAAGTGTACTTTTACTTTGATTATCAGATACCGATAGATTGTCAGACCATGTATCGAAAGTGCAATAGTAAATTTTTCCATTGTTGATATTAATACAAAAATAATTACCACCAGCATCCCTAGCAAAAGGTAGTAAATTTTTGGCCAATAAATTTCTATCCCATAAATTTTTAGCTATTGTGTCCATCAAATAGTTTTTATCATTATTAAATTTTTTATAATGTTTAATTGGAGTCAACTCATGGATTGTGACATATTCATGTTTAGGATCGAACCATGTATTATTTTCAGGCATACCACCATTATGTTTTAATAAAAATTCTTTTAATTGTTCTGGAATTTTTATTTTTAAACTATTTTCAATTTCACTTATATCATTTATGTTAACTGATTTTTGAGAATCGTAAAATTTGTTGCTTTTACGAGGTTTAATATCTTCATATTCTATAACGCAATCTTTGTTTTCTTCATCTTCAGTTAAACAATCCAAGAATTTTCCCAATGAATCAAATAAATACTATTTTTTTCAAAATTTTGTTCTTTACTAAGCGTAGTATCCCAAGCAAATCTAATGTATTGATATATAGCACTAGTATCAATATTTATACATAAAATCCATCACCATAATCCAGTGCAAAAGGTAGCAAAGTTTTCGGTAATTTATTTTCATTCCAATGTTCTAATACAATTCCTTCTAGTAAGAAATCAGGGTCATTTTTGAATGCTTGATTATATTTAATTGCAAGAAATTTTGAAATTTTAAATTTATATGGAAAACGATCAATTATACAAACATTTTGGTAAATATTTGGTAAATATTCCCTCCATTGCAAGTTAAATAAAGCTGTTTTAAAGATGAAGGAATTTTGATACCTGATTTATTTTCGCATTCGGTTAAATTATCATTAGTTTATTGTTTTTCGCATTTAAAAAATTTATTTTTATTCAACATTTTCTATCCAATAATATATTGTTAATAAACTAACAGCTTTTTGTTGATTTCATCGGTTTTTTTCCCATTAACCAACCCTTTTCCATTGATTATCGTACTTAATGCTAAATCGCATTTTTCTATCTGTAGTAGTCATTCCTACAAACTTTTTTTTAGTTGAGCCAAATTTTTTATATTAACTTTCTCAATTTTAGAACCTTTTTCTAATCAAGCTAAAGCTTTGTTTTTTTACTGACCAGTCGGTCGGGGTAGTCGTTCTAGTATCAGCTTAGTTTGATTATACAAATAAATATTATATTTTTAGAGAAATGCTATTTCAGCTCCACCTATATCTTCTACTTTTAATTTTTTAATTTTAACCCCTATTCCATGCTCTATATCACCTAACCAATCAAATAAAAAACCATATTGATATTCAACATCGGGAAATAAATAAATTTTTATTAATGTCAGTTTATCTAATTTTTTTTTGTAAACTTTATCAATGTATGAAGCTGTTGCCTGCTCAATTAAATGAAGAAGCTCAATTTGGTGAGATATAATAAAATTTATATCTGTTTTCATTTTTTCATCACATTCTTCAGACTCTAAATAAACAACTGAAATTTTTTGTGATCCAAAACAACTTAAAATTATATCTACAGCTATACCATCATCTTCACAATACACAGCCATTTTATCAAAATACATTTCGCCTATTTCACGAACATCTTCAACATCACTCTTTAATGCCAAAAGAGCAAGTTTATTAGATAATTCTTCACTGATAGATTTAAACAAATAGATAAATATTCCAATATTTTGATAATCTTGATCATCAATTGCATCTTTAGTGTATAACCAAATATTTTTTTTTAACCAATTTTTATCTATAGATAGGATAATATCTTGACATAATTTGGTATTTCCATCTAAATTTTTCATTACTTCTATGATATTTGGCAATAAGTTAACCTTCATTTCTTCTGGTAGTTGCTTAATTACATGTAATAATAAAGGGTTTACTACTCCTGTTAAATCTTTTCTAATTAATTCTACAGATTTAGGGGAATTTACTAATAAAAAAATGTTATCAAGCATACTATCTTGCAATTTAATACATTCTTTAATAGCATTTTGAATTTTATTCAATTCATACATTTTATTTTTTTCCAACATATTCATAGGGAGGGAGTTAAATAATTCAATAAATTTTTTAGGATACATTTTAAACCGACTGTATCAATCCACATCACCCCATTAAGCGCATACTGATACAGTATTATACCCATCCAAAAGCCCAATCGAGTCCGGCTGTGTAAATCTACCTATATCTGGGTCGCAGTACCTTAAGGTATTGTAATGTAAGCTAATTTATTTGTCTAAATATTGTGCTTGAGAGCTTAAGTTCTGTTGTATTTTTGTTAGGCGTGTTCGGCTCATAGCGATAGTACTGGGTACCGCTGGCAGTCTGTTTGCTGTGGGGAGAGCTGTTTGCTCCATAGGTGTATTGGAGGCAGTGTAAATCAAGCTGTTGGTTAAAGCGTAACAAGTTTTGATTTTGGATACTACAGTCCTCTTTGTGTCTTTTATCCAGTCGGTTGGTTACGGCATTGTATTGCAGGGTTTCCCTGTCGGCGTGATTGCGGCAATTTTCGATTCTGCCGGTGAGGTCATAGAAACAAAATTTAAAGTTAAATTAAAATTAACAAATCTCTTTTACAATTCTAGACTAATAAAGAGTTTAATTTTATAGCTTATATTTATATAAATTGAAACTAATTGTGTATTAAATACACATATGCAACTTTTTGGGGACCCTCATAAATTTCGAATTTATTTTGTGATTCCAAGCGGCTTTCTGGTGCTGTGTCCATTAAAAATCTTACCGCTCCTAAAGAGCATATCTCATTATTTTTAATTTCGCACTCACCTATCTCAAATACTACGCTCCATGCATTATTCGGCCATTCTTTATCCTCTTTAAAACGAGATACGGCATAGTATTTTCCCGCAGGTGGAATTGTTTTTCTGCCTCCTTTAGACTCTGGAAGCCATACAATCTTTACACGATTCATAAAAAATTATCTCCTATACTGCTCTAGTATAGTTTTCTAACGTTGATTGCTTTAATCTATGTTATCTTAGCGTGTTTATTTAAATCCATAACTTCAGCATATCTCGCCGGCCTTATACCATCAAGGTGAGTATTAAAATATAGTCTATTTTTTATAATTATCAATTTTTCTGGGCTAGTCCAAAATCAATATACCCTTCCGAACTTATAACAAGACACCATTTATTGGATGAATCAAAAAAATAATGATGTTGAGGGATATTTTTAATAGCAAATGCAAGAAAACGCTCAAATTGCTGATTTGTTAACTGCACTGCAAAATTCAAAGACGAATCATTGATATAATAAATTACGCTACTTTTTTTTATTTCAATAAATATATCATTGTTATATAAAAAATTTTTTATCAGGAATAACCAGTTAGAATAGTTTCCAAAAAGTTGACTGCTTTTATAGTTAATAGTTTTTGTCCAATCAATCTTTGTTCCTTTCCAATCAAAAGAATCTGATAATTTATCTGCAATCTCTCCCCAATTATCTATTAGTTTTGGTTGATCGAATAATTGAGTGAGTTGTATTTTGATTTCATCATCAAGTGTCATAAATTTTTCCATGATTGAGATGGATGCACAAATAGATTTTGAAGTTTGATTACTGCGGATTCAGTAGCATCAAATAAAAAGTGTTCACCTTTATCTTTTTCACTAAACACATTATATGAGATCCATTTTTTCCATCTACAGTTGTCATTCCTATAGGCTTTTGTTTAGTTGAGCCAAATTTTCCTATATTAACTTTTCATAGCTATACTACGGGTACCTCTGGCAGTTTGTTTGCTGTCGTAGGTGTATTGGAGGCAGTGTAAATCAAGTTGTTGGTTAAAGCCTACCACGTTTTGGTTTTCGGGTACTGCTGTCTTCGTTGCGCTTTTATCCAGTAGGTCAGTTGCGGCAGTTTTCGATTCTGCCGCTGATGACATAGTTTTAGTATTAACCAATTAAAATCTAAAAATCCCAATATACTTTAGTCCATTATAATTTTCTTTAAGAGGTTTTTGGATATTGAATTCACTTAATTCATCATCTGCTATATACCAAACTACAGCATTAGCTTGTTCTATACCTAATTGATGGCATTTTGTTTCAATTTGTTGTATGCAATCTAAATCTGATGTAACAAATTCATCAATCAGTTTATCAATTTTGACGCTTTTTTTTAACGGTTTAGGATAACCGATAAAGTCTTCATCATACCAATCATTACCCGTGTCTTTACAAAAACCACAGATTACATATTTAGGACTATCAATATCATGCTTATAGTCCAATTTAAAATATTTATTATATTCTCTAGTTGGCATAGTATTCGTACCTATCCATAGATGCCAATTTTTTGTAAGATCATCTTGTTCAATGATGGGATATTTAGAGTCAGCTTCAAATTCACCTATATATTTTAATCCATTGTAATTTTCTTTATAAGGTTCTTTTACCTCTAATTCCAATATTGGATCGTTATTAACATACCAAAATACTGCATTTGCCGATTTAATGCCTAATTCATTGCATTTTTCTATTATTTTTTTCTTTTCATTTTCATTTACTTCGACTTTATTGATAACAAAATCCATATCTTTAGGGGAAGAAAATTTTTCTAACATGATTAGATTTTCTGTCATGTATGCAATATTTCCAATATCTGCACAAAACGGACAGCTTGGTTTAAGATTTAGGTAATCTTTTTGTATTCCTTCAAATTGGTGAAAATAATTTTTGTATTCTTCATCTGAAGAAAAATTATTACCTATCCACAGGTGGATAGTAACTTTATCCGAATTTAAATGACTCATCACTAATATTCCTTATTTATAGACAATTGGGTTTAGCTTTCATATGTTTACTATGCATACTGTCTATTATAGCTTGCGATTTTGAAGTAGCTTTATTTAATTTATCCATTAATTTAATATGAAATTCTCTCACCATCTTGATAATGATAGTGTTCCAAATAAGCACTAGTAAATTTTTGAATAAATTTACTGCTATGCTGATAATCCGTTTTGGGTTCAAAAAAACCGTTTTCTGTCGTCCATTCATAGACACTTTTATTTAGAGGCATTTTTGTTAAAACGCCACTTAAAAGATTTTTTTTAATAAAGTTTTCTGCCTGTTCTAACTCGCTATACACACCTGAGCAAAAATCAGCTTCATGTCCATGAAAAACCCATATAAATGATGTCATTACTTTTTTTCATTTAGTCTATTTGATTTACTCTTTATTTTGAATACACCAGTCATAACCACTAACATCAACTGGCGTGCTTCTATTGGTACGAATTTCCTGAATCATTTTTAGTCAGTTATAAAAATTTTCATTCAATATTTACGTCCGTAGATTTACATATTCTTCAAAAAAAGATTCAAACGATGGAGCAAGAACATTTAATATTTTTTTTGAAAAAAGATCATAATTAATAATTTGTCCAAAAGTATCTTTTCTACAATCAACACACCAACATACTTCGTCATCCTTAAAATAGATAACCGCTAGATTCATCGGTAAGGAGTATTCATTTCGACATTGACAGGTATCATAATAAATACTACCTTCAGACTCTGTTAATGCATCATTATTCACTATGCCTGATATCTCTTCTTCTACAATACCGCCGCCACCAACTAATAAAATAAATTCTTTCAACTCGGCTGGTAATGACAATTTTAATTTATTTTCAAGTATTTTAATTTGAGATTCATCACAAGAACCTAGCCAATATACTTCATCTTCAGCTTCATTATGCAATTTCTCAATAAGGCTTTTAATCTTACTCATATATACCTAATTCTTCTGCTTTTCCGATTAACTCATCTTGCAACGTACCTTGTATTTCTTCGCCATTATAGGTTAAGACAAAATCACCATTAATATTAGGAGGAAAATGTGAGCCATCTATTGTTCCAAAAATTGTTGACATTGTGTCTACCATTACTATGCGTAAAAAATTAAAAATCGTTTCTTGGTCGTTGTTTGATAATCCGACGACTATACTTCTTAATCTTGAAAAAGGATCTGCTTCATTTATTGGTTGACTTGAGTCACTTAAGTTTACTTTATAATATTGAAGCCCTTCATCAAGTAATTCAGATAAAAGTGACTTAACTACTAATTCATCATTTTTTAAAATTTTCATTTAACATCCTTTTTTACTATTATGTTTTACCTTGTTTAATTCAGGATACATTTTTTATTTTTAGCTATTAATTCTTTAAGGGGATTATTGGTGATTTTAGGAGGGGTGCTTGTTAACGTTCAAATATTTCTCACTAATAACACTCTTGCACTTTCAAAATGATTTCCTGATGCTGTTTTTCATTATATCTTTTTATAAAATTTTTTATACTTGCTTTAGGCACATACTGATACAAGTTAACACCACCCAAAAGCCCAATCCGATCTAGCAGAAAACTGATGTAATAAGCATGCTAAATGAGCCGTTCGGACTCAATCCAATACCGACTATAAAAATACCCTATTTAAAGTTAATTATTTTTTACTTTCTCTGATTTGAGCTAAGCCATTTTCAAGACGACTTAGGTTTTGATATTTGTTAGCAGCTTGACTTCTATTTAAATATTTAAGCCATCCCTCTACAGCTGTATTAAATAATGCTAGACCTTCTGGTGTTACATTTTCCCTTTTAATCACTGTGTCGGTTTTTAATTTTCCTTGTTCATCAAAGGGCTCAATATCGATCAATAATTTTTGTTTTTTTAAAAAACCGAATAAAGCTGTGGCAGTGTCAATGACAGCATCTTGAAGTTTTTTGCTTTTATTTTTAGTAAGCAACATAGGAATATTATATAAAGGATAATCAATTATTTCTTTATTAAATGCAATTTTCAAATCCTTATCATTGATATATCC
>NZ_JAFNOO010000038.1:0-1241 GCF_026536185.1 Gilliamella sp. B2838 | reverse complement strand
AAATAAGTGCTTTAGATTTAGCTAAAGCAGAAAAGGCGATTAATGAATATAATGCACTTAAGCAAGAATTAAATGCTGGAAAGGGAACGGGTCTAACATCAACTCAAATAAAAGATGTTAAAGCAATTAGTGCTGGAGAAGCCAATAAACCATTTATTGAAAGAGGATGGAGTGCTCCATATGATGCATCAACTCAGGTACGACAGTTTACTGCGGCTAGTGAACTTAACTTTGTGCGTGTTCATACAAATGATAACGTTGCAGGTCAATTTATAGTTAGGGCTGATGAAATCAAAGGTATGACGCCACAACAAATACAACAACATTTGGCTTTACCTACAATACCAACATTTATTTCTGATGTTAAAGTACCTGCAGGAACGAGATTACAAGTCGGTAGAGTTGCACCTCAGCCCAATTTTGGTGCCCCAAATAAAGGTGGAACTCAATATCAATTAATAGATAAAATACCACTTGAAAATTTTCATAATACGAGACCATTAAAATGATAAAAAGTATTGATAAAAAAATAATAAATAAAGCTATTAATATAAATAACAATTTACAACTAGTTTTAATAGACGGCTGTGATGTTATATTTAAAAAAAAGCCTTTAGAAATTTCAAGAAATGTTTTTATGGTTAATTCTAGAGGTGAAGTTATATGGCGTATTTGTTCAAAAAATGACAAATATGGTGATAGCTTTACTAATATTTATGAAAAAAATGGTGAATTTAAGGCTTATAGATGGGATGGTGGACAATATAATATTGATATAAAAACAGGATTTGCTACACCAGAAATATTGTTAAAATAGTTATATTGACTCACAAATCCTAGTTTAAAAACTTGGTGTTAGTATAATGTAGAACTGAGTAAATTATTTATCAACTTTTAGATCTACATCGCAAGTTCAACAATCAACTTGCCTGTGCAATCTTAATGATAACAGGGCAGCCCACATAAAACCCTACCGGCTCCAGCCATCTGCCTTTAATGTTCAGTTGTGATCTGAGGTTGGGCTTTGTGCCTTGTGGCATGTAACCGACGGTATAAAACTACATAGCCTCCACTGTGGATAAATCCAAAAAACCGGTTAGGTACTGGCACAATTAGCTTTACTGATATCGAAAATAAAGCGGATTATAAAGTCAGTAGCAGCAGTGTTGGCGTCAGCACCATTGGCATGCCAATGGTGCCAGCCGGTTATAATAAAAAAGACAATGAACAATCGATAACGC
>NZ_JAFNOO010000037.1:0-1257 GCF_026536185.1 Gilliamella sp. B2838 | reverse complement strand
ACATTCTTGAGTATAAAGAGAATGTTAATGAAGGAGATACCCAGAAAAGAGTTAAATATAAGAATGGTGATATTGCTGAATATGGACGGCATCCAAAAAAAGGATTGATTTGGCGAAAGTATGTAGCGTTAGATGAAGAAATTGAAATAGTTCGAATGCTTGATGAGATTAATTATGTGAAAGGTAACATTATAATTAAATATCAATTTAGTAATACTAAAAGGCGATATACAGGTCCAGCTCCTTTTGCTGGTTTTATAGGTGCTCTAGCTGAGGTCGGTTTTGAATTGACAACAACAGGTAGTTGCTTTTACGAAGCTTCTTGCTTTCCAAGTTCTGAACATGTAAACGGAAAAAGTATTGATACTTTATATAAATTCAATGTAGTTCAAGATCAGAAAATTATTAATGCAATGGAAAAATTTCATTTTACAGAAATCTTAGTTGGTAACCCTAATACCGATAAGAAAACATTTAAACCATATATTCCTCACTATGAGAAATTAATCACTCTTGGCGGACAAGATGGTCAAGATACACATAATCATCATATGCACTTTGAAAACTTTCAATACGAAATAGCCGAGGTCTATCTATAATGCAGATAAAGTCTTTATTTTATGGTTTATTATTGTTACCTATATTAGCATGTTCACATTCGTTGAACGCTTTAACTCATACTAATTTATTACCTGTGGGAACGCCTCAAATTATAAATAAAAAGCTAGTTAAGGATATTAACGATAATTGTAGAATTGACGATTATTTTTCTTATACAGAGGAAGAGCAGAAAGAGTATCATAAAAAGTGTAAATTATCGACTTTTTCTTCAACTCAGAATACTAATAATATATTTGAAGAACTACAAAAAAATAAAATTGTCTATTTATATCAATCCAATCAATTTAATATTTATTTAAAAAAAACGACCGATACGAAAAAATGCCTTGTTGAAGAAAAACAGCTTGAAGGTGAATGTGCAGTTTCCCCCGAACAGTTTATTATTACGATGTTTATCGAATCATCAAGCAAAATAATAAATCGACTTGTTGTTTATTCAAGTGAATATTATCAGAGTAGCATGTCCCAAAAGACATTAGATTTTTACATCGATAAGCAATTAAATATTTGGCTATTTGAACATTTCTTCTTCGAAGAAAGTGCAATGGCTTCTTTGTGGCAACATTACAAAATTAATACCAAAGGAAAGTTTAATTTGCTGGATGAAATAAAATGTCAGTTCGAAAATGGCGGTCT
>NZ_JAFNOO010000036.1:0-1314 GCF_026536185.1 Gilliamella sp. B2838 | reverse complement strand
AATATGGCTTATATCTTTCCCCTAATGTGCCATTTCCATTAAGATTTACCAATAAAGAATTTTCATTTAAGCCAAAATTATTTGATTTTGATACCATTAAAATAATTGAATAGTCGACGATTTAAATGAGAAGGATAAAGGGGGATGAAAAAAATTTTTTTAACACTGATTTTATTGTTTATTTTTTCTATAGGAATTGTTCATTCAAATGAATCACCGGATATTTGGGATTATTATAAAGTTTCAAAAAATTCTGTTTCTGGTAATAAATCAGATTATGAGAGAGAATTTTTAACGGAAAAGTATTCGAGAATTAAACTAATATTAATCGATGGAAAAGTTATAGTTGATACAATTTGTGTTATCCAGTATAAAACATCAACAAATCTTACTACACCTTTATCTTATTGGAAAACTCCAGAAAAAGTGGAGGAATATAAAAAAATTTTTTCAGAAGAAGGGCTCCTTTTAGGCGATCAATTTGAGGCAATAAACTTTACTAATAATCATGACGATAATTTATGCTTGGAAGCGGGTTTAACTGATTTAATAAAGATCGATAATTATTTTGTTTTTCTAACTAAGTCAGATCACTTAATAATATTTTCGAAGCATTTGAAAAAAAATAATGAATCGCCCATAACTTATCGAGGATTTAATTATAAGATACCAAATCGGGAATTTAGTTGGTTTGGTCATCCCATGTTGACAAATAAAAAAATTGTAGAAGATATGAATAAGAAGTGTGATTTTCCCGCTGATGGATCTTATTTTGATTCTTACTTTGCTAATGAGTGTGATTTAAACGAATTAGACGATTATTTTGTTGAAGTTAGTCAAGCTTTATTCAACAAAAAGAAAGAGATATATCAAAGAGGAGAATATCGATACAATTTAACTAAAAAGCAGCATGGAGAGTTTGATTTCGAAATATTTTTGAATATTGAAAAAAATAATAAATTAATAGATAACTTATCAATTTTTAAAGAAAAAATTTCAGAATCGGCCGCTTTTTCACAGTATTACTATATTGATAAAAGTTTAAAAAATGTTTGGTTATTAAATTATGTTGGTAGTGACGAAACACAACGTATTGAAAAATGGAGACATTATAAAATAGATAATAGTGGGCACTTCAAGTTATTGGAATCGATTTCATGTAAATATCGTAATAGACAAAGGGTTGTAAAATGTCACAAAGATTAAGAATATCATCGTTAAGGTTTTGTTACCTCTAAAAGAAATCAAAATATGATATTTGTTATTCGAATAAAAGGATAAAGACAGATGAAAAGAAGACTATTTATCATACTT
>NZ_JAFNOO010000035.1:0-1553 GCF_026536185.1 Gilliamella sp. B2838 | reverse complement strand
TTTAAACCATTGACGATGTTTTGGCGATTTTCCTCTTTTTCTTTATCAAATATTGGTTTGAGTTTGTTATGCGCATGCTCGGTATTGTGACTTAATTCATTCACGTCCTGAATCTGATTCTCTGTATCACGAATAATTAACTCACCATCACTTATTGCCGCATGCATTATGTTTGAGGATTTATCGCCATGCTGATAAACTTGCGGTGCACCTCCTGTTGGGGAAAATCCTCCCCCACCTTTACTTGCACCTACAGAGCCAGAAACACTGCTGACTTTATAATCCGCTTTGTTTTCGATATCACTAAAGCCAATGGTGCCCGTATCTAACCGGTTTTTGGATTTATCCGCAGTGAAGGCTAGGTGGTTTTATACCGTCGGTTACATGCCACAAGGCATAAAACCCAACCCCAGACCTTAACTGACCATTAAAGGCAGGTGGCTGGAGCAATTTGGTTTTTATGTCGGCTGCCCTGTTATCATTAAGATTGAACAGGGCAAGTTGATAGAAGAACTTGATTTGCAAATTTAAAAATAAATGGTTGATTTTCCCCACTACTATGTGGGGATTTGATACTTAACCATGGTTGATATATATTGCATCGGCTTTTGCTGGTACAACATTTTCCCAATTCATGATGAGCAATATATCAATGGCCATTTTTCTCATTTTTTGCCACTCAACGCTTTCACAAAGTGCATCATTATTCCAGTATTGAATATTAGCGGCTCCACTTATAGATAACATATAATCATCTAATTTCTTTATTGCTAGCTTTTGTTCTGATGTGAGAGAAGATGCTACTAGAGAATCATTAAGTTCATCTAAGGCCATCTCCCACTCAACTGCTAATTCATCAGCTATATTTGCAAAATCAGGAAATAAACTCTTTTGTATTTCATAAGGCTGCGCTATTGCCTGAGTTACCCATTTAATCTTATTCATATTTATTCCTTTGGTTTATTGATAATTGTCGCTTTTTCTCCGGCATTTGGCTTATATGTCTTTGGATTAACAACTTTTATCGTACCTTGTGTTGTAGTTGAGACTTTATAATAGCTACCACCATGACGTCCTCCACCTGGGTGGAAGCGATGGTGGTACACCGTTAATCTACGCTGATGTTTATCGTGTTGTGTAACTTCTCTTGTTTAGCTCGCTCAGTTTTAATTAACCAATCAACTGCTTAGCCTGATGTTTTCAAATCATAGCGTCTAAAATCTCTTTTATTGACTTCTGCTCGTCAGCAGTCATCTGCTTGACCGTCTCAAACTTAAACTCATCTTGTGGCTTTAGTTCCTCGCTTTTTCAACTATCCACTAATCAGAATCATAGCGAAAACCAAGCGGATTATAAAGTCAGCAGCAGTGTTGGCGTCAGCACCATTGGCATGCCAATGGTGCCAGCCGGTTATAATAAAAAAGACAATGAACAATCGATAACGCATTCAGCGGTGTCCCAAGGCACCATCATCATCCGCAATGAGAATGAACAAAAGCAGGATATCAATGAGTTAAGTCGGGATACTGAGCATGCCAGTAATGAACTTAAGC
>NZ_JAFNOO010000034.1:0-1723 GCF_026536185.1 Gilliamella sp. B2838 | reverse complement strand
AATTAGACTTGATAAATAAAGGTAGTCTAGTTGTTTCAGACGAAAAGAAACAGGAATTAGAAGGCCAAGTTGCTATTTTAAATGCGCTAGATGCACAACGAGATGAGATTCTAAATAATGTTTGTCAGAATTTAAGCTCATCAGAATGTAATTCAGCAAGAATAGAGTTGCAGTCAGCATATGATAGCTATTTTAAAACTCTAACTCCAGAAGATTATCTAGCTTATAATGATGCTTATGCTAATTACACCAAATATTATGATGGCTATAAAAAAATATTAAGCCAAATTGGTGAATTAGAAGGAAGAGATCAAGCTGCCTATAATGAATATAAGGCTCAAAATTTATCAGAAGGTTTAGGAATAAGTATTGAATCGGCAAGAAATCTAGTTAAGTTTGATAATGCAATGCATTCTGTGGCAATAATTGGTTCGATGTTTGTTGGTTCGGCTAGTGTTAAGGATAAAAATCTGAATCTTACAAATCAACAAATGCAACAGATAAAAGAAGCAGAAAAAATATCAACAGCTAAATCAGGAACACAAACTATAATACCTCGAGATCTAAATGAACAATTATTTTGGAAACAAGTTGAGTTAAATCCCTTAGTTGGCAGCGAATTAAAAGGAATGAATAATGATATTAGATTTGACTCATCATTAGGTTTTCAAAAGATGCAAGCTGTATATGAATTATCTAATGGACAGAAAATCACAATTCATTATCAATATAATTCTAATACAGGTAAAGCTTATGATATGAAAATAACAACACCACAAAGAATAATGGCAGATCCTAGAGATGTGTTAAACTCAATAAAGGACAAGACTAAATGAAGATAGAAACAAAATCAGGTGAAATAATTAATGTTTTTGCAACTTATTGGATTAAGAATGAAACGTATTTTTACGGAATACCCTTTGATTATGGGGGATTAATTGCTTATAGAGACACTGAAATAGTTATTGTTGAACCAAAATTGAATTTTAATACTATTTTCTTTAAAGGTCAAACTAATGGATATGGAATATTTCACTGGGCTTTAATAGAAAAAAATTTACTTGATGATTTATTAGAGTTAGATCAAAATGCATATAAATATTTTTTAGAAATAATTAAATCAGAGAATTTAGTCGAACCTGATTTTTATTAAAAATTCGCCAACAGTTTCCAGTTCTACGATCCCTGTTGCAGAACTGAGCTAATTAATTACTAACTATGCGATCTACTTCGCAAGTGTTACTATCAATTTGCCTTACTCAATCTGAACGATAACATAGCAGTCCACATAAAAGCCGAATTGCGCCAGCCACCTGCTTTTAATGGTCAGTTGTGGTCTTGGGTTGAATTGCACACCGTTAGGGTTGTAGCCGACCGTTAATCTGCGCTGTTATTTACTGTCTTGTGTAGCTTTTCTTGTTTAGCTCGCCCTGTTTTAATCAACCAATCAACTGCTTAGTCTGATGCTCTAAAATCATAGCGTCTAAAATCTCTTTAACTGACTTCTGCTCGTCAGGGTTCATTTGCTTTACCGCCTCAAACTTAAGCTGAAATTCGTCCTTTGGCTTTGCTTCATCACTTTTTCAACTATCCACTAATCAAAATCATAGCGAAAATAAAGCAGATTATAAAGTCAGTAGCAGCAGTGTTGGCGTCAGCACCATTGGCATGCCATCAATGCCAGCCGGTTATAATAAAAAAGACAATGAACAATCGATAACGC
>NZ_JAFNOO010000033.1:0-1917 GCF_026536185.1 Gilliamella sp. B2838 | reverse complement strand
ATTGGTTTGATTTAAATTCAGGACTTTATATCTCAATCAACTTATCAATATTTACATAAAAATTACAGTAAAATCACAAACATTTACACAGAATTTACAACTTGTGTATACATATCAGTTATTACCCATTAGTATGCCAAACATGGTTTTATGTGTCTATTTTGTAGCGTTGTGATTATGTGTTTTTCTGTAAAAAATCTTGTATTAACGGCAGTCATTACTATTTCGCCGTCTTGTTTATTATTCGCCGAGCCGCCACCGACAAAAGTCATTAGTGATGAGCAGCTTATTCATCAACAAGAGCGAGACAAAGCTCTACAAGAAACATTGACACCCGCCACTCCCGATATCCGTTTATTACCGCCATCAACCCACACAGGTGAACTTAATTTTCCCACTGAATCATTATGTTTTGTTATCAATCAAGTGCAGTTACTTGAGCGGGATAAATTACCCTGGTTTATTCCCTTAAATAAATTAGCGAAACAAGCTGAGCACCACTGCTTAGGCTCTGAGGGTATAAATTTATTGATGAAAGCAATACAAGACAGACTCATTAGCTATGGTTATATCACCACGCGAGTGGTGGCACCGGAACAAGATTTGGCAAGTGGTAAGTTGCAACTATTATTGGTTGAAGGTAAAACCCGGCATATTTATTACAGTGATGATAGTGATAACTATGCCCAGCTTTATACAGCTATGCCAGCACGCGAAAATCATCTTCTGAATTTACGGGATATAGAGCAAGGACTTGAAAATTTACAACGATTACCGACAGTGAGTGCTCAAATGAAGTTAGTGCCGGGTGATAAACCGGGCGAAAGCGATATTGTTATTAGCCGCAAACAGAGCAAGATGTGGCGATTGGGATTGTCGGTTGATGATTCAGGGACTAAAACAACAGGGCGAGACCAAGGCGGGGTGACATTTTACTTAGATAATCCCTTATCGCTCAGTGATTCCTTTTATGCCTCAGGTGGGCATGATATTAATGGAAAAGGTAAATATGGCTCACGCAACTATTTGCTGTCTTACTCAATTCCGTTTGGTTATTGGTCGTTAAGTGCATCTTTATCGGGCAATAAATATCATCAAAATGTAGCAGGTGAAAATCAGGATTACCAGTACAGTGGTCGCAGCCGCAATGCCAATATACAACTGAGTTATGTGCTGCATCGAAATGAATCACAAAAGACCACATTAAGTTATGGACTAATGTTACGCCAATCACATAACTATGTCGATAATACCGAGATTGAAATCCAACAACGAAAAACCACAAGCTGGCAATTGGGCATTGCTCACCGGCATTATATTGACAATATTACCATCGATGCGGGTGTTACTTACCAAAAAGGGGTTCGTTGGTTTAATGCAAAAAAAGCGCCGGAAGAGTACAACCCGGAAGATAACAGCAGCGCCTTGTCAGATATTTTCTCAGTTAACTTTTCTACCAATGTCCCTTTCACCTTAGGTGAACAGCACCTTCGTTATCGTTTAGATTATCAGGGGCAATATACGCGTGGCTCACACTTAACTTCACCAGACCAGTTTTCTATTGGTGGGCGCTGGAGTGTTCGGGGCTTTGATGGGGAGTTAACATTAAGAGCGGACCGCGGTTGGTATCTTCGTAATGAATTAGCCTGGCAAGTTCCCTTTAATCATGAAACCTATTTAGGTCTTGATACCGGTGAAGTATCGGGTGGTAAAAGTGAGTATCTGCTAGGGCGGCATTTAACCGGTGGCGTATTGGGATTTCGGGGAAACAATTATGGTTTTTACTATGACCTGTTTGCCGGCATGCCAATTCGCAAACCGAAAGGTTTTCAAACCAATCCGCTGGCATTAGGCTTTAGTGTGATGTGGAATTATTAGGTTGAATAACAAGATGTACGTTGTGTTATGTGTATAACT
>NZ_JAFNOO010000032.1:0-2657 GCF_026536185.1 Gilliamella sp. B2838 | reverse complement strand
GGTTTTCTATGCTCAACCATACTTAATAGAGGTGTATTGGGATCATAAAGCGCATTCAATGGATTTTTTTCATCATATATTTGATTATTATCCGCAAAAAAGTCTTTCAAAGAATGATAGGAAGATGTTTTTTTTGAATACCCTTTAAATTCATAAAGGATATTATTAAGATCTTTATTTTTATCTTCTGCAAAAGAAAAAAACGAGATAAATAAAATGCATATATAGAAAAATTGAAATCTGATCATTTTTAATCCTGTACATTTTTAATTAAGTTAAAATCAAAACCACATATATGTAAATGATGGTGATGTCTATATCCATTTGGCGGATCTTTTTTCATATGTTTTATATACTTAAGTAAGGTATTTGATTGTTTCTTATATGTAAAATATTCCGAATACATTAACGACGTTCTAGCCCAACCAAATTTATATAATGCAGTATTAAATTTTTCTTGTTCATCAAAATCAAAAGTTGAATAAAATAGCCATGTTAGCTCACCATTTCTCTTTTCTGATATATACCTTAGGTCTCCTGCAACCCTATTTATATGAGATTGGCTCTCAACAGATTTAGCATCATAAGTGCTAAATCCGTTAAAGCCTAAATAATCAACATTTAGTTCTAACATAGCGCCGAGTAACCCAGCAAAACAATTAGGATTTATATACCATCTATCATGATCACTATTAAATGTTGCAAATTTTGCTTTAACACTACCATCAGATGAAATGTAACCCTTTTCAAATTCCTTAACATTAATTAATTCCACGTTATGTGCTTGTGGAATATTTCCTCTCGACATAGCCTTAGTCACATAAACAGTAAAAATACCTAACTCATGTATTTTTTTATTCTTATCATGATAGACATATTGATATTTTCGCTCAAAACCAGGGGATATTTTTTCGGGTATATGCTTTTCGATTTTTCCATCCTGATAGATATGATAAGTCACAATGCCTGCTTTAAATTTAAAGTAATTCATAAGGGCAACTGGGTGCATAAACCACACTTTACCGTTTTGGCTTAACGTGGCTGGCGTTGATGATGTTTCGGTTTGTTGCTTTGAGCTGTCTTCTGTTTTATCTTTTTCTGTTTCAGTGTCACTTTGTTCTGTCTCTTGACTTTGCTTAGCTAATCCTTCGACTACATCATCCCACCACAGCATTTTTGTCGCTTTTTCTTTGGTTTTTTCCCATAATTCTGACTTCTCTTCTAACTCATTTATTTTACCCAATAAGTTAAGTTGCTCCGGTGTTAATTTCTTGTCAGGGGCATCTTTATAATCAGCGGGAAAACGTTGATAATCTCTTTTTTGTTGTGCTAATCTCTAAGAACGAACAATTGACTTTCTTCACATCTTAGCATTACTTAATGCTCCAACTGCATGAAAAAATTTTTTCAACAAGAGCTTTTTCTATTGATATCCCTAAATTGAATTGTTCATACTTTAATATTATCACGATTATTGACATCTAATAGTTAATTTATAGCTCCCCAATAATGTTAATCATTTTTCTAAAAGCTCAAACTTTTCATTTATGAAATTATAATATCTTCTTCTATATCCTTCGTTAGCTTCATTTTCATCAGGATCCGCTATTATTCCAGAAATAATAATTAAACTACTATTTAAATGATATTCTATAGAAAACCCATTTTCTCCATTTTCATCTTCTATCAAATAAGCATTAGGAAGTCCAATAACTTTGTTAGAGAGTAAGTTTCGAATCTCTCCACAAATTGCACCACCACCACACCCATAAACCTTAATCAAATAATGATACGCAAAGTTTGCATTTTTAATTTTTGTTTTAGTTTTAATAGCGAAATCGTTAAAATCTAATTTGATAAGTTCTTTACTTTGAGCTTGAGCTATTAAGGAATAATTAATTGCAAATATTATGAAACACAGAAGAGCAAACTTTAACTTTTTCATATTTACCTCCAATTTCCATTTTTCGATTCTTTTAATGCTTCAACCATTTGAGCTGGTAATATATGGGCAGAATTTAGCCCATCTCCTTGATAATATGATGAACCTTCAAAAGCTGCAATTCTTCCATTACTTATTGTTTTCCCTTTACGTACTACTGCTGATGCAAATTCTTTAGCCCAATCATAAATAGCATCTTCAACATCACCATCCTGTTCTAAATATTTTATTATGTTCTTCCTTTTAATTTTTATCAAATATTCTTCAAATAAAATATCTTGTGTTTCTTTATTATATTTCAATGATAAGTCTAATTTTAAATAATCTAGAGCTGATTTTAAAGTTTCAGGAATTATTTGAAAGCGTCCAGCAGCAAATATTTCCCCTTTTGCTTGTTTATCAATTAATTCCTTTAGCGTCATAGAGGTTAAGTTAGTATTAAAAAAAGCTCTTAGTTTTGGTTTAGTTTGATTATAAGCTGAATAATCATTATTGGATTCAACTTCACCTAACAGCAAAGCAAATGGGCTTTCTGCCCAGCCTTTTTTTATTTCAACAATATTAAAATAATCCACCATAGCCACAGGATGCATAAACCAAACCTCACCATTTTGGCTTAACGTGGCAGGCGTTGATGATGTTTCGGTTTGTTGCTTTGAGCTGTCTTCTGTTTTATCTTTTTCAGTTTCAGTGTCACTTTGTTCTGTCTCTTGAC
>NZ_JAFNOO010000031.1:0-2665 GCF_026536185.1 Gilliamella sp. B2838 | reverse complement strand
CACCTTTACTTGCACCTACAGAGCCAGAAACACTGCTCACTTGATAGTCCGCTTTGTTTTCGATATCACTAAAGCCAATGGTGCCCGTATCTAACCGGTTTTTGAATTTATCCGCAGTGAAGGCTAGGTGGTTTTATACCATTGGCTACGTGCCACAAGGCACAAAGCCCAACCCAAGACCACAACTAACAATCAAAGGCAGGTAGCTGGAGCAGGTAGGCTTTTATGTGGCAGCCCTGTTATCATTAAAATAGAGCAGGGCAAGTTGATTGTTGAACTTGCGATACAGATTTAAAAAGCAATAAAAGATCTCTGTATCAGACTGAGATCTTTTTTATAGTTAAACTTTTCATAACGTTTATGATTATTAGAATAAATTGCTAAAATCAACTTTTTTTAATTGAAGCTCATAAAGCAATTTATCTATAAATTCTTTGCTTGCAATAACTATTTTGGATAGTTCAATATCTGAATAGACTTTTTCCATCCATATACTACCAAACTGCCAATAACCTGTAATTTCCTTCTTAAAGAATAGGATTGGCCCTTCTTCATAATCCATAGAGTAATATTCAAAATCACCCTGTTTCTCATAAATCCAATCATTCAATTTCTTTGCCAATTCAAGTAGTAATATCCCATTCTCAGAAAAAACTGGGATATTATCTATTAAAATAAATAAATTACCCTCAACTTCAGAAAAAAGCTGAGGATTCGATGAAACTTCACCGATAAATAAATCGGTATAATCAATATCTATTGAGAATTTACTGGGAATGCGTTCCATATTTTTCCATCATTTCCTATTATTATTCTGATACTTGTTTGACCTTTTGTACCAATAGGTTTATTCATATCAACTACAACTCTGAAAGAACCATCGACATTATTAGGTAGAAATTTAGCATTAGGAGAGTTTAATGCCTCTTTAACTAAGTTTTGAATATCAGATAAATTAGTTGTATTAAATTGAGCACTTCTATTAGCTGTGGTGCCAACCATATGTTTATCTTTTGGTGTCCATGTAGTTACATTATTTTTTGCTGCATCAAATGCAGTTTTAGAAGCATTATCTCAAGCCTCCCAATTATTATTTGGAATAATGGCCTCTTGCTTACCTGTAGTTGCCGTCGTCCCCTTTCCGGTATTTAATTCTTGCTTAAGTGCATTATATTCATTAATCGCCTTTTCTGCTTTAGCTAAATCTACCGCACTTATTTTACCGTTAACAATACCTACGCCTTTAACACCATAATATAATGAAATTACATCCGCTATTTTTTGTGTATACATGGCAAATTTAAATTTAGATGCCGCTTCCTCATAACTAATATTAAATCGTTTTTTTGATTTATCCTCATCTGATGCTATAACAGCTCTACAACCCACTGAGCGGTTTTATACCTCGGTTACATGCCACAAGGCACAAAGCCCAACCCCAGCAACTGACTATTAAAGGTAGGTGGCTGGAGCAGATGGATTGGCTTTTATGTCTGTTTCCCTTTTAACGTTAAAACTGATCAGGATGATTGATTATTGAACTCACAATCTAGATTTAGGGAATCATAAAAGGGCTTCAATAATTGATTGCCCTATCGTTGAGGACGATCTTTATTAAATTATATTGGGATTTCAAAAGTTAATAATCATAAAAAGTGATAAATTTCATTCATTGGTTTTACATCTTCTTCTAAAACTTCTTTTGCCATTGAGGCAATTTTTTTATTAGGGTTATTAGCTGCATTTTTAAGTAAAATAAATGTTTCTGGCTCTATTGAGTGCTTGTCTCTTACTAATCGACCTAAAGCATCAATAAAAGACGCTGTAGGATTCAATAAAAATTGCTCAACTAAATTAGCTTCTAACTCATCAGGAATAAGCAAGTATAGATTACGGCAAACGGAATAAATATAATCAATCGCATCATGATCTTCAGGATTATCTATATGTGAATAACGAATAATGTCAAACAATCCATTTAACATTAGACGTTTTTCTCTTGCTGTAAGGTATTCCCGTTTATAATTTTTTAGCCCTTTTAAACAATAATTACTATCAAATAAAGGGGATTTAAGAAAACCCGAAGCCCATAGTCCTATTAATATACTAGTAACATCTTTACGTTTAGGGCATAAATTACAAATATCATCCATAGATAATTCTTTTAAATTTTTAAAGGAATCAAGCATTATATCAAGATCTCCAACTACTCCTGGTTTAGAAAGATCTAATGTTTCTAAATAATTATTTATGTTCATTATCAAAACTCTTCTCTTGAAATATTAGTTTTTATATTCAAATTTGATGATAAATGAGATTGCAATTTATTAAGAGCGTTCTCGGATTGCTTACTGTAACGTCCAGTACGATCATTTATAGATAAAGTTCCATCGGAATTCATTTTTAGCTCTCCAGCACCTTTTACTGGCTCACCACCGCTGAGTTGAGTATGTTTTACTCCTGTTCGTCCAGCGTTACCTCTAGGTGCTATTTGTATATTATTATTTCCATCTATAATATAAATATATACTTCTTCTTTATTTAGTTTTGTTATACTTGTTTTATCGAGAACAAATTGACCTGGTGCCGGGTCTATTTTATCTATTGAACGAGGCTTGACTAAAGGTAATTCATCAAATGATCTATTCGTCCCCTTTCCAGCATT
>NZ_JAFNOO010000030.1:0-3240 GCF_026536185.1 Gilliamella sp. B2838 | reverse complement strand
TAGTCTCTTCTTTGTTGTTCTAAGCCTTGTTTTATTGATTCTTGTTCGCTTGCATCAAACTTACTAACATATGCATCACGTTTTGTCTCATCACCGTCTTTTATATAACCCAAATAGTTTTCAGCATCATCGGTCATTTCACTGTTTAATGCTTCCCATTCCGGCCGCTTTCCTTCCGCATCCAGCTCTTCATACCATTCACTTTTATAATGAACTAACAACCGTCCCAGTGCCGTTGTTAATGGGGGTTTTTCCGCTATTCCCTTAAAACATTTGCAATATCAAATATTCATTATGATTATTATCAAAAATTCATATATTTCAATAACTTTATAATTAATAAAAAACCTTATTACTTATCTAAAAATTTTTAATCTTCATAAGGATCATCTACAAATTTTCTACAATTACTTAGCTCTTTAGGTGTGCATTCTCTTTGTTTTGTAAACACCAATAGATTAGAATTTACGACCATCGTTCCAACCTCTTTATACAAACATTCTGTTTCAACATATTTATAACGGTTATTTTCAAAGCATTTAAAATTATTTTTCAACGATATAACTTCATCTTCTTTTTTGCCCGGACAGTATTTGTAGCTATAAGCAAATTTATCTTCATCATCAATACTTAAATCATTACCGTAAAGATTCAATTTGACAAATTTCTGCTGTTTTTTGTCATAAGAGTAAGCATAATATTTATCAATATTATTTGAACCCGACAGTTGATCTTTAACGATGAAAAAGGAATTATTATTTCCATAAAAATTAAAATCAAAACTTTCATTAGTTTTGATGCTAACATAACCATGAAACTCACATTCACTTATATCATCGATGACTTGAATAAGACGACCATCTTTTTTATTGAAGATTTTGACACCCACAATATGTGCTTTTTCCTTTTGATTTTTAGACACTATCACTTTAAAATAAAAATCTTTTGTGCTATCTCTCTGTAAATAATCTATATTGCTGAATTCCGCTTCATCTAATGAATTTTCGTTATATTCAAATATTTTATCTAAATTAATCTTACTATCTTTACCAAAAGCATATCCTGCTAGCTGTTGGTAATTTTCCGAACCATCATTAAAAGTCACGACATTGAAATCTTTAATAAATATTTTATCAATCATCTTTTTATATGAATTTGCATAATAAGTTTTAAAATTAAATTCATTAGTATTGTTTTTTACAAAATCTAATAATCTAACTTGATGATCTATACCATTTGTATAAACAAAAACAGCCGTTTCAGAATCAAAATAAAAATCAGCTTTATTTTTTCCTACATTACCAGTATATACACGGAAAATTGCTTGGCTGATGGCAGGAATTAATAATAGAAAAAGTAAAATTGTTTTTTTATAGCTCATGTGTAATTCCTTAATTTATCTAGTATACAGCTGGATTCATACTTATCAGTCACACAGCTATTAATAATCATCATAATCATTAGTATCTATATAATTGCGACAAAAGTTCAACTCAGTAAGTGTGCATGCTCTTTGTTTTTTAAACTCATATCGACCATTATTTTCGTTTAGATAACTATCCTCCTGAAATAAGCATTCTGTTGAAATTCGTTTGTAACGGTTATTACCTATGTATTGAAAATCATCTGTCAGAAATATTTGGGATCTTTCTTTTTTACTCGGACAGGTTTTGTAGCTAGTAGCCTCTTTTTCTTTATAATCAAAACGAAAATCATTACCATCGAGATTTAATTTAACAAATTGTTGTTGGGTTTTGTCATAAGCGTAATAATCTGCTATTTCATTAGGACCATAATTTCTATTTTTAGTCAGATAAAAGTCATTATTATCACCATCAAAATTAAAATCAAAGCCTTCATGTGTTTGAATACTAACATAAGAATTAAATTCACACCCTTTTATCCCCGTAATAGTCTGAATAAGGCGACCATCCTGTTTGCTATAAATTTTGATCCCCACAATTTTTGCTTTTTTCCCTTTTTTCTTTGATACCACCACTTTAAAATAAAAATCTTTAGTGCTACTTTGTTGTAAATAATCTACATTATTAAATTCTACTTTGCGTAATGAATGTTCATCGTATTCACCGTATTCAAATGTTTTGTGTAAATCTACCTTATCACCATTAGGTGTATAGCCTGTAAGCCGTTCTGAATCAAAAATATCAACATTCTCAATCACTGGATTAACATTTTTAGATTTGAATTTACTGGGGTTACGAATCTGACTTATATTAAGATTCCTAACTTGATGATCTTTATTATCAATATAAACCGCAACATCATATTCAAAATAAAATTCAACTTTATCTTGACCAATGGTACCTGTGTAAATGCGACTTAATTCTGCTTGGCTAATTGTTGGTATTAGTGATATTAGAAGTAAAATAGGTTTTATATAATCCATCTTGTTATTCCTTAATTTATTTCTACTTTGTATATTGTTGTTTTACTTAAGTTTATTTCTTTTTAACCACTTGTTCTTGAATTCTTCTCTCTTTCACTTTTGTCTGCTCATCTACATCAATTGCCTGTAAATTAACAAAGAATGCCGGATTGATTTTGTAGGCTAGCCTATCGTTTTGTGCATTTTTTGTATTAGTCCGATTACCATTTTTTTTCATAGCGATTTCAAAATGTAAATGAGGATTACAAAGTCCTTTAGCGTTACCTGTATAGCCTATCAAATCACCCGATTTAACCTTATTTTCGACTTTTAAGTCAGCACGTTTATCACTTAAATGACAATAACGTAAATAAAAATGGTCAGCATTAATATCAAAATCATCAGCTTGAACTACCTCTTGTTTGTCGGGTTCATTAAATTCAAGCGTATAGTCATTTCTTGATGCGCGTAAATCATCACCCTTGACTTTTATTACTAATACGTTTCCATATCCACCTTCTACTTCATATTGAACTATTTCTCCATCTAAACACGCGTAACATGGGGTATTTATGTCTGCAAATAAATCTAAACCTGTATGAGCTTTCGCGCCCTGATTTCTTACAAAACCAAAAGCACCATTCCAATTATTAAGATTTGTATTTGAACTATAACAAGTGCGTTGTGGGCGCTCTAAAGGCTCATGCCAGAGTTTTCTTTTAGAATTAAAACAATCCACCATCGCCACAGGATGCATAAACCAAACCTCACCGTTTTGGCTTAACGTGGCTGGCGTTGATGATGTTTCGGTTTGTTGCTTTGAGCTGTCTTCTGTTTTATCTTTTTCTGTTTCA